>JBNKYQ010000055.1:0-13327 GCA_050300975.1 Kordiimonas sp. | reverse complement strand
GGTCGCCTTATAATGCAGGATGATAAAGTCGCGCGTGCGTTCATATTCGCCCACGGTGATGCGGTTATATTCCTGTTCGGCGTACTCATCGAAATCCAGCGTCGGGAACAGCGCCAGCAGGCGGGTGATGCCGCTCTGGATCAGGTGCAGGCTGGTGCTCTCCAGCGGTTCCATGAAGCCCGCGGACAGGCCGATGGCTACAACATTCTTGTTCCAGAATTTCTTGCGCCGGCCGGTTTTGAACCGAAGAAGCCGTGGGTCTGCCAGCGGTTCGCCGTCCAGATTGCCGAGTAGGGTGGCCTGGGCTTCGTCATCGCTGATGTGCTGGCTTGCGTAAACATAGCCGTTACCGATGCGGTGCTGCAGCGGAATGCGCCACTGCCAGCCGGCCTTGTGCGCGGTTGAGCGCGTGTAGGGCGTAAACTCGCCGCCGTGTTCGCACGGTACCGCCACGGCGCGGTCACACGGCAGCCAGTGGGTCCAGTCGACATAGCCGGTCTTCAGCGCTTTCTCGATCAGCAGGCCGAAGAAGCCTGTGCAGTCGATGAAAAATTCGGCGTCAAGGCGGGTGCCGTTCTCAAGCGTGAGGCTCTCAATGAAGCCGTCAGTGCCACGCATGCCCACATCCACCACCTTGCCTTCAACGCGCTTCACGCCGCGGGCTTCAGCGTATTCGCGCAGGAAACGGGCGTACATGATGGCGTCGAAATGATAGGCATAATCAAACGTGCTCTGGACCATGCGGCGGTCCTGGGAAGGCACACTGAATTTGCCATGCTTGGCCATCACCCAGGCCATGGAATAATCGTCGATCGGCTCTATGGGGCCTTCCGCGCTGGCCTTGAGGTAATAATGGTAGAGCTGCACGGCATCGAAAGGCGCGCCATATTCCCCGAACGGGTGGAAATAGCGGTGGCCTTCCTTGAACCAGTTTACGAATTCGATCCCCAGCTTGAAGGAGCCTTCGGTGCGCTGCACGAACTCTGCTTCATTGATACCGAGCGACTGGTTGAAAATCTTGATCGGCGGGATGGTGGCTTCGCCCACGCCCACCACGCCAATCTCTTCCGATTCCACCAACGTGATCTCAGCTGCGCCCTGCAGGGCGTTTGACAAAGCCGCCGCCGTCATCCAGCCGGCGGAACCGCCGCCCACGATGGCAATCTTTTTGATATTGCGGTTGGTCTCGGTCATCGTTAGTCCCTTGGCAATTGCAGGATCATCGATTGGAGTGGCTTGAGCGCTATGTCGATCATAGCCTGCCCATCACGGACCACAAGGGTCGCGTTGCCGCCGCCCAGCGCGTCAGTGAGCGCGTAGCTGCCGTCATTGCTGAAGCCCCAATCGATAGCCAGCTTTGTGGGCAAGCGAAGCGGGAAGGTGGCGACCTCCTCTGACGAGAAGTTGCTGATGACCACCAGCTTTTCATCCTGGCTCCAGCGGGCGAAGGCGAACTGCTGGTCGGTGTACCCAGGCGTGTGCTGGCGGTTGACGCTATGGAGCTCACGGTAGTCACCCATTAGCGCCGGACTGGTGGCCGTGAAGCCCATTAGCGATTCATAGTATGCGCGCAGGGCGGCCTCATTCGCCGTCAGTGCGCCGCCGTCGAATTTGCCGCCGTTCATCCAGCGCTGGTGCGCGGGCACGCCGACATAGTCGAATATGCTGGTGCGGGTTGGGTCGCCGAAGCCCGCGTCCTCAGACCCATCTTCGCCCACAGCCTGCCCGAAATAGAGCATTGTGGGCGATGTGCCCAGTGTGGCCGAGACGACCATCGCCGGCATGGCGCGCCAGGCGCTGCCCGCGAAATCGGGGCTGGCGATGCGCTGTTCGTCGTGGTTTTCAAGGAAGTGCATCATGTGGGCTTCAATATCGGCCACGCTCGCGACCTGGCTGGGCAGCGCATCTGTCGTCTCGCGGCCCTGGATGATGGCCTTGAGGAGGTCATAAAGACCGACCTTGTCATAAAGCGCATCCATTTTGCCCAGGTGCACATAGTCCCGGTACAGCTTCGGGTTATAGACCTCCGCCAGCAGGAAGGCATCGGGGTTGCGCATCTTGATCGCGCTGTTGAGGTAGCTCCAGAACTCCACCGGCACCAGTTCGGCCACGTCATAGCGGAAACCGTCCACGCCCTGATCGAGCCAGAAGAAGGCGATATCGCGCATCTTGGTCCAGGTGTCTGGCACTTGCTTGTCTGCCCAGAAGGCAGCGTGGACACGGTAGTCCAGCGCTTCATAGCCTTCCGGCAGCGATGGAAAATCATGGGTGCCGTCCGGGCGTACGCCATAGTTAAGCTTGACGGTCTCGTACCAGTCATTCGAGCTTGGCTTGACCGACCGCGCGCCGTTGCCGGTCCATTTGGCGGGAACTTCAGTGAATTTGCCGTCCGCCAGCGGGTGCGCTTCGCCGCCCAGCGGCTCATAGCCCGCCGGGAAATCCGGCACCTCAAACGCTTCACCCGGCACATAGTAGAAATTATTGTCGCGGGCATAGGCAACGCTGGCGTCGTCTGTCGCGCCGAAATCCTGAACGCCTTCAGGCTTGCCAAGGGACATGTACCCCCGCGCCACATGGTTGGGGATGATATCGATGATCACCTTCAGGTCATGCTTGTGCGTGCGATCCACCAGCGCGCGGAACTCATCCATGCGCTTGGCGGGGTCCGTCGCCAGGTCGGGGCCGACGCTATAATAATCCTTCACGGCGTAGGGCGAGCCCGCACGGCCCTTGACCACGTCCGGGTCGTCGTTCGAGATGCCATAAGCCGTATAGTCGCCAATCACGCCGTGGTGCAGAACGCCCGTGTACCACACATGGCTGACGCCCAGCTCCTTGATGCCCTCAAGCGCTTCGTCGGTGAAGTCCGCGAACTTGCCAACGCCGTTTTCAGCCAAAGTGCCCCAAGGCTTGTTTGTCGTGTTCTGGTTGCCGAACAGGCGGGTGAAAACCTGATACACAACGGGCTTGCCCGCGCGCTCAGCTACTGGCGCCTGCGCCGGCTCGGGGCTTGAGCAGGATGTGCCAGTTACGGCGATCGTCAGTAGGCTGGCGGCAATCAGGGACGGCTTCAGAAGTCTCATAAAACTCTCGGGCTGTGGGTTACTTGTTTTCCACCAGTACCCAGTATCCCCAGGCTGGCAGCGTTGCTTTGAAATCAGCGTCAACGGTGATGGTGTCGCCGGTTGTGAAATCGCGGTAGGTGCCCAGGTGCGGGCCGTTCTGGAAGCTAACTGTCTGGGCTTTGTCTGACAGGTTGATGATGGCAAAGATGCCGTCTTCCGCGTTTTCGCGCACGAAGCTGAGGACTTGTTTGGGGGCTGAGTTGACCACGGAGACCATGCGCGCACCCGCCGCCCCGTTCCAGAGCGCGGTGGTCTCATGCTTCAGCTTGAACAGCGCCTTGTAAAGATCACCGATTTCATGGTGACGCCACTTGATCGGGTCGCGCTCGAAAAACTCCAGGCGTTTGTCGTTGCCGGCTTCCTGGCCATTATACATCATCGGGATGCCTTCGCCCACGACCGACAGCACGATGGCTGCATCGAGCGCGTCGCCGAAGCGTTCGAACATGGTGCCTTCCCACGAGTTCTGGTCGTGGTTCGTGACATGCGTCATGCGGTAGGCGTCGCGCGGGTAGGCGCTTTCATTCCAGCTATAGTAGACAAACAGCGCGCCCGTGTCGGCCTTGCCGTGGGCAATTTTGTGCATGGTCTCGTTCCAGCTCCAGGCGTAGGTGGCGTCGAAAGCATGCTGGTAAAGGTCGCGCGATTCCCACTCGGCCAGCATGAAGACGGGCTTCACGCTATCAAGTTCCGCGCGCACGGTGTTCCAGAAATCAACCGGCACAAAGCCCGCCACGTCGCAGCGGTAGCCGTCCACGCCTACTTCCTCAACCCAGTATTTCATGGCTTCGGTCATATACTGGCGCAGGCCAGGCTTTGAAAAATCCAGGTCGATGATATCAGACCAGTCCCACCAGGGCGTGGGGCGGAAATCGCCTTTCCAGTCGCGCTCGTACCAGTCGGGGTGTTTTTCCTTGATTACATTGTCCCAGGCCGTGTGGTTTGCCACCCAGTCCAGGATCACATGCATGCCAAGGGCGTGGGCGTCATGGATGAGTGCCTTCAGGTCATCCAGCGTTCCGAACTCCGGGTTGACGCTATAGTAATCCTTGACGCTATAGGGGCTCCCGAGGCTGCCTTTGCGGTTCTGTTCGCCAATTTCATGGATCGGCATCAGCCAGATGATGTCTGCGCCCAACGCCTGTAGGCGCGGCAGCTGTTTGCGCGCGGCGTCAAAGGTACCTTCAGGGGTGAACTGGCGGGTGTTCAGCTGGTATAGGACGGCGTCCTTTGCCCATTCGGGATGCTGAACCTGCATGTAGGGTTTGGGCTGATATTTCGCGTCCGCGTCCGCCGCGGTGCCCGCGGGGGTGATTGCCACAAACGCGGCAACCCAAACGATCAACAATAGCCTTGCGTATCCCATAGTTCCCTCCATCGACCCGGGGGAATTATAGGCAAAATTGCAAACTTTTTGCAAATAAATCTGCAAAAAATGAGAAAAAGCAGCAAAGTGTCTGCTGCCTTTTCGGGTTATATCTATATTTTGTATCGGCTTTTATGCCTAGTTTTTATTTTTGCAAATTTATGCAAAAAACAAATTATTCGGCCTTTTCCCACTCGAAAGGGGGATATTCCGGATAGTCGAGGGTGATTCCCGTCTCGCCGGCGGCCACGCGGGTGCGGGCCTCATCGCGCAGGCGCGTCAGGTCTTCGGTGATGCTGTAGCGCAGGTCCCGAAGCTGGGTCCAGTAGGTACCGAAGTTTTCCGGGCGCTGTTCTGCCGCCAGCATGGGGCCGACAATGGCAAAGCCGCCATAGATGCGGGCTGCCTGTTTGGCTTCGAAATCCTTGATCTCCTTCATCAGGCGGGCAAGCTCACCGGTCGGGGCTGGCCCCGCGTCAGGTTTGCGGTCCTGGGATGCAAACAGGCTGATCACCTTTTCCGTCGGCATGGCTGCCGCGTCGCGCCACAGGTGCGCCGTGGCGGCGTTCAAGAGCGTTTTGGTTTCGGGTTCCACGATCAGCACGGTTGGCGTACCGTAAATAACCGGCAGGCCGAAGCGGGTGGCCACATGCAGGCCGTGATCCAGATAGCCGACATCAACAATCTGGACTTCATACCCAGCCTTCACCACGGCTGCGACCTCGGGCTTGTTGAGGTGCTCAACAAAGCCCATGCTGTCGTGGCACCAGTTGGCGCCCATCACGATCATGGCCAGCTTGCCTGACTTGCGCGCGCGTTCAAGCGCCGCATCCACATCGGTCATGGCGTCGGCGGACGGTTTGAAGGGTGCTTCCATGTCGAACTGATAGCTGGATTGTTCTTCCGCGTCGTCCGGATCGAAGCCGGATGCAAGGGCCGGTTCCTGGAGGCCAAACATCCCTGCCAGAAGTGCGATTGCCAATTTATACATATGCCTGCCTTCTCTATAGGTCTGCTAAACTCATGCAGCAGATTTTGCCACTTTGCCAGCATTAATCGTCAGGTATATATATGCGCACCAGTGCAGGTGATTCCAGGGTTGGAAATGCCGCACTTTAAAGTTACAACTGAAACCAATTATTGTTGTTGCGATCCACACCCTTAGGAGAGTCTAATGTTTTCGCACCTTGAGCCGCTTCCCGCTGACCCAATTCTTGGCCTGTCGGCGCTCTTTAAGGCTGATACCAACCCGGAAAAAGTTGATCTGGGTGTCGGTGTCTACAAGACGGCAGAGGGCAATACACCGATTATGCGCTCCATTCAGGAGGCCTTTAACCGGCTGGCGAAAACAGAGGGCAGCAAGGTTTATATCGCACCTACAGGCTGGGCTGGCTTCACAGACGCTGCGCTTGACCTGTCGCTCGGTGCGCCGCTTGTGCATTCGCTTGAAGGCCAGCTTGGCGCGATCCAGACACCGGGTGGTTGCGGTGCGCTGCGCCTTGGCTTTGAGCTGGTGAACCACGCGGCGCCTGGCACGACAGTATGGGTTTCGAACCCAACCTGGGCCAACCATGTGCCGACGCTGAAGGCGGCGGGGCTTGATAGCAAAGTTTACCGCTACTATGACCGCGCGACCACGTCGATCGACATTGAAGGCATGCTTGAGGACCTCAAGGGCGCGAAGGCTGGTGACCTGGTGCTGCTGCACGCATCCTGCCATAACCCGACAGGCGCAGACCTGAGCGACGGCGAATGGGACCGCGTGATCGAGCTGATCGGCGAGCGCGGCCTGGTACCATTCCTTGACATGGCCTATCAGGGCTTCGCCCAGGGCCTTGAAGCTGACGCCGGCCCGCTGCGCCGGGCGTTTGAAAAGCTGCCGGAAGCCGTGCTTTCCTACAGCTGTTCCAAAAACTTCGGCCTGTACCGCGAGCGTACAGGCGCGCTGATCGTCAAGTCGCAGGGCAAGGACGCCACCAAGGCGCTCCAGACCAACTTGGCGCGGATCGCACGCGAAAATTATTCCATGCCGCCAAGCCACGGTGCGGCACTCATGACCACTGTGGTGCAGGACGATGCCCTGCGCGCAGACTGGGTTGCTGAACTGGGCGAAATGCGTGACCGGGTAAACACCCTTCGCCGCACGCTGGCAGACAGCCTGACCCAGAAGGGTTACGGCGACCAGTTTGGCGCCGTTGGCCGCCAGACGGGCATGTTCTCGCTTCTGAACCTGACGCCTGAGCAGGTGGCGAGCGTGCAGAAAGACAAGTCCATTTACTTCCCGGCGAACGGCCGCATCAACGTGGCCGGCCTGACGGAAGCCAACATCCCGTATGTGGCGGACGCCATCGCTGCCGTGATGTAACACGCAGGAAAATCAGTTGATGAGAAGGCGGTCCGAATGGCCGCCTTTTTTTTGTGCCTAGTGCGTCTCTGCCAGCAGCATCTGGATTTCGGCCTTCAGGCTCTCCGTGTCATACTCCGGGAAAACCTCCAGGAAGCCGATACCCGCGCGCGTCGCGGCTTCACGCTTGACTGTGTCGCGGCCCTTCGCTGTACCGTCCAGGTCATGGCCTGTTCCCTGGTATTCTACCAGGATAGCTGGGTATCCTTTCGCATCCGTAATGGCAAAATCCACGCGCTTGCTGTTGAAGGCGAGGAAGCCTTCGTCCGTGTCGCTGGCGATCAGTTCACCCATCGAGACCTGTGGGAATACCTGATGTCCGCCATCATGCTCCCGCAGGATTAGCTGCAGTTGGCCATAGAGCTTGTATTCGCCGTGCCGCATGATTTGCTTGCGGTCCAGCTTGGCGCGCTTCAGTGCCCGCAGTTGCCTGCGCGATACCGAGCCGAAGCGGCCCTTGATCATGCGCCAGCCAAGCCACAGCAGGGTTACCGCAACGGCGAACGCAACGAAGGAAATGATGGTTGCTGAAAATGTCATGAAAGCACAGCCCCTTGTGTTTCAACTATAGCCAGCCTAGGCCGCGCTGCGCCCAAAGGCCAGAGCCAAGACCAAAAAATGAAATGGCGGGCAGCGCCGGGGCCGCCCGCCTGTGCGGGATGTTACCAGAATTTCAGGCATTTCACTTTTGGAGCTTAGGGAATGCTGAGTATCAGGC
This sequence comes from Kordiimonas sp., assembly GCA_050300975.1. Taxonomy (GTDB): domain Bacteria; phylum Pseudomonadota; class Alphaproteobacteria; order Sphingomonadales; family Kordiimonadaceae; genus Kordiimonas. The sequence continues at coordinate 5,714 of JBNKYQ010000055.1, read as the reverse complement.
TTGCCCGGCGGGGCGGCCAGCGACTGCCGCCTCCCGCACTAAATTTCAGGCCGGCTCGCCTGCCTTTCCCGTATCGCGGTAGACGCTGAAATCAAAGTCTTCCACTTTGGCTGTCCCGATCATCACGCCGAAGCCGATCAGCGCGCAATATTGCATATAAAGGCTGGTGAACACCGGATCGAACGCCTCGAGCGCATATTCGTCCGCCGCCACGGCGATCATGTTAAACAGGCTGATGCCTATGGAGGAATAGACCAGCACCTTCACGATGGCTTCCACGGTCTTCATGCGGTCCTTGCTGGCCTGGTAGGGGTCCAGCTTCTTGCCGTAGAGGAAGCGGGCGATGATCCAGGCGTAGATGAGGTTCATGGCGGTTGTCATGCCTACCGAGATATAGACCTCTTCCCCCCACGGCTGGTCCCAGCCCTTGACCGTGAGATAATAGAAAATCCACAAGCCGAAGCAGAGGACAGCCGCAAATACCGCTGCCGGGTGAACATAGTCAAACAGGGTGCGGTGCTTCAGGTCGGCCTTGCGGCGGCCATCCTTGAACGCCTCACGCATGGCCTTGTATTGCTTGTGTTCCTTGAAGGCGACCACAAAAAACGGGAAGAACTGCAGGAAGAAATAGAACATCACAAACAGCTCGTCGCCGCCCATTGGGTCAGGGCGGTATCCACCCCCCAGCATGGCAGCAATCACCAGCAGGCCAACAAGAACAATGGCATTGTTGACGGTTCTGAACAGCTTCAGCTTCCGGTGGATGCTTGCGGTGAAGTTCGGCCCGGCATTGGGGTAAAGCTTCGGGTAGTCGCTCGCCGGGAAATTATCCACCACAAAGCGGACCCGCGCGATCAGACGCTTGGGGAAATAGTAGCTGATCAGGAATATCTGGCCCAGGAACACAGCGTAAGTGATCGCCAGAACAGCATTTTCAGACATATTGAAAGGCATATCAGTGACCTCCCGCGACTTGCTTGAACAGATAGGCAAGGCCGCCTGCGGTGGCCAGCATGAGCATGATGATAAGGGCGGCGTACATTGTTATTCTCCCGCTGTCGGTTTGTTTTGCATGATGTTCGCGAAGGCTATTCTGATCTCGCTGTCGGTAGCGCCTTTATCGCGGCATGCGCCAATTGCCTGATTGATCTGGGCAGAGACCCAGGCATTCAGGTCAAAATCCATATTGTCCCGGGCGTCTGGATGCACGAAGGTGCCTCTGTAGCCCTTGGTGACAATCACCTTGTCCCGTTCCAGAAGCTGGTAGGCCTTGGCGACGGTCTTGTTGTTGAGGTTCAGGTCGTTTGCCAGTTGCCGGATCGATGGCAGGGCATCGCCGGGGCTGATGCCCCCTGTGCCGATGGCGCGCTTTATCTCGGCCATCAGTTGGGCAAAAAGCGGTTCCTCGGCGTCTATATCGATGACTATTTCCATATTCTTCTCGTCTGTCGTGACTCGGGTTGTTGCTCCAGAAGGCCGGGGTCGCTTGGTTTTTCTTTTGTTCCCTATGTACCATGTATATAAGGGGTACAATGGGTACATTAAAGAGTCAAGCGCCAAAATGCCGATGGCGCGGGGGTTGAATCTCACGGTTAGTGAGAAAAATCTCAGACTCTTGACGCAGATTTTGCTGTTTTGTGAGGCAAACTTGGCTTCTTAAGTTGACGGGCAGACGTTCCTATAAATGTACGCATTGACCACATCTCGCCATAAGGGGGCTATGCGATTTTGGAATGACCTGTGGCGAAAATGGAATGTTTTTGCATAGGGTGCGGATTCCGCCTATTTTGGCGAGAGCCGTATTCTATGCAGGACAAGTCTGGTGAGGCCAAAGTCAAAACATCTGGAGAGCTTCCGAGAGATCATGCGCACCGGGTCTGTGACCGATGCGGCGCATAACCTTGGCCTGACCCAATCCGCCGTCAGCCGGCAGTTGGCGCAGCTTGAAGACCAACTGGGGCTGGAATTGTTCCACCGCGACAAGGGCCGCCTGACGCCGCTGCCGGAAGCCGTGGAGCTGTGCCAGGAAGTGGACTTGGCGCTGTCGAGCTTCGACCGGATTGAATTGTTGGCCGACGACCTGAGGAACCTTGCCAAAGGCCAACTGCGGGTGGTGGGCCCGCCAAGCTTCGTTGAGGGGGTGCTGGCCGGTGCCATCGCGAGTTTCCTGCGGGCATACCCGGACATCAAGTTCACCGTGGATTCACGGAACCACGAAACCATCGTCGAGCGCGCCGTGTGCCGCGCGGTGGATTGCGGCTTCCTGAAGCTGCCTGTGTCGCACCCGCATCTGTCGGTGGAGCATATTGTTTCTGCAGGCACCGTATGCGTGTTCAAAAAGGGCCATCCGCTGGAGAAGCGCGAATTTGTCACCCCAACGGACCTGAAGGACCAGCCGCTGATCCTGCTGGGCAAGGGCAAGGCCTTCCAGCGCCAGATCGAGGATGCCTTCCGCCAAGCCGGCATCTGGATGAATGTGAAAGCCGAAACCCATGCCATCGGTGCGTCCTGTGCGCTCGCCGCCCAGGGGGTGGGGGTTGCCTTTGTCAACGAGTTGATGGGCAGAAGCTATAAGGGCCTGGGGGTCAGCCTTGTGCCGTTCCAGCCCAATATCGAACACAGCTATGCTTTCGTGACCTCATCGCAAATCCCCATGTCGCGCGCCGCCGCGGCCTTCTTCAGCCACTGCAAGGCCTATTTCAAAAGTCGCTGATTTATGGCCCTGTTATTCGCAAGTGGAATGGCCGGGCGATAAATTTTCATACTCTTGAGCATTTCCCCTGTTGGCCTCAGGCTTGCGTCAACAGATGACCAGAACAGGAAATGGACCAATGAACATGCGGCCTGCAGACTTTCATGCGAACGGGGGCATAGAAGAAATTCTCTCCCCGACGGGTGTGCTGAAGAAGCTCTCTGACGCTGATCGCTGCCGCGCAGGCACCCCGCTCAGGGCCTTTGACGTCAGCGTCTATAATGGTGACGTCAGGGCGTGCCTCAAGAATAATGAAGACCATCCCATTTTCAGCAGCCGCTGGGCGGATACCCAGCATGTGGTGATGATTGTGCTGGATGAAATTGAGCTGGCCGCCCGCATCCGCACCCTGTTCCCGACAGAGCAGGGCTTTGTCATCGAGAATATCGTTGAGCGCCAGGCCAGCGAGATTGCCTGACGGGCCACGGTGCCTGCTGCCTGCGCCCCCTTTTTCCTACCTTCCCCCCCCCAAAAAAAAACAACAACCGCCCTCATGAAAAAGGCACAGCCCCAAGCACTTTCCCCTCAAAGGCGTCCGCAGCGGCGCCTTCTTTTTGTCTGGTGATGCGGCCCGCGTAGCTATGCAAAAGCGGAATGGGAATGCGCTAAATTCTCATAATATTGAATGTCTACGGTCTCCACACATAGGCTTTCCGGGATCTTTTGAACAAAGGGGAAAACCCCGTGTGTAACGGTTCTGGGAGGACCATAAAGATGGAGAATACAGAAATGAAACAGTCGCGCATCAGCATGCTTATGCTAGGCACGTTTCTTGGGTCCGGCGCTCTGGCGATGCCGGCGGTGGCTCAGGAACAGGATACGCTTGAGGCGTTCGAGGAAGTGGTGGTCACCGGCTCCCGCATTCCGCGCAAGGACATTGTTGCCAACAGCCCCGTGAACGTGGTCTCGGGCGAGGAGATCGCCCTGGCGGCGACTGTGGAAGTGGACCGCATCCTGGATGCCCTGCCACAAACCGTGGGCAGTAACGGCCCGTCCACAAACAACCCGGGCTCGGGTTCCGCAACGGTTGACCTTCGCAACCTGGGCACGGCCCGGACGCTTGTGCTGGTGAACGGTCGCCGCATGGTCGGTAACGGCACCACGGGCGTTGTTGACCTCAACAACATCCCGCCGGCGCTGATTGAACGCGTTGAGGTGGTCACGGGCGNCGCGTCAGCAGTTTATGGTTCCGACGCCATGGCCGGTGTCGTCAACTTCATCATGAAAGATGATTTCGAAGGCATGCAGGTTGGCGGCCAGTATGGCCTGACCCAGGAAGGCGACAGCGAACGCTACAATGTCGATTTCACCATGGGAAGCAACCTCGCGGATGGGCGCGGCAACGTGACCCTCAGCGGCAACTATTTCAAGCGCGTGCAGACAAATGCAAGCGAGCGTGACTTCTCAGCCGTTCAGTTCGCGGAAGATACGGATGATAACGGCAACCCGATCTTTGTACCGGGCGGGTCGACCACCATCCCTGAGGGTCGGTTCAACTCGAACACGCTCGATAACCTCGGCATCCTCGACAGCTTCGGTACGCCGATCACCTCTGGTGGTGTCATCATCACCGACAGTGGCCAAGCCAAAACGTTCGAAGACCCGGAAGACCGCTATAACTTCGCGCCAACAAACGCGCTACAGTTGCCGCTTGAGCGCTGGAACATCTCCGGTACGGCAAACTATGAAGTAGCTGAAGGGGTTCAGTTCTTTACCGAGCTCACCTACACGCACTCAAAAATCAATCGCCAGCTGGCGCCGACGCCTTTCTCTGAATCCGGTTTCGATTTCTCGCTGGCCAACCCCTATATGCCATCCGCTGTACGCGATGTTTTCGCCCAGATGGACACGGACGCTGACGGCATTGTCGCAAGCGGTATCCGGCGCCGGATGGAAGAAGCCGGCCCACGGATTGAGGACAACACCCGTGACATGTGGCGTGTGGTGGCAGGCCTGAACGGTGACATCTTCGATGGCATGCGCTGGGAAGTCTTCTACAACTTCGGCCGGTCAGAGGAAAGCCAGCGCCAGCAGGGCAATATCTCCATCTCCCGCTTCCAGCAGGGCCTTCTGGTATCCGACGCCAACCCTTCGCAGTGCGCCGACACGTCCAACGGCTGCGTGGTGCTGAACCCGTTTGGCGCGGGCGTGATGACCCAGGAAATGGTTGATTTCCTTTCCGTCACGGCCTCGAACCAGACAAACGTGCAGCAGCAGCAGGTGGGTGCTAACATCGCGGGTGACGTGATGGACCTGCCCGCAGGCCCGCTTGGTGTCGCTCTGGGTGTGGAATACCGCAAGGAAAGCGCTGAGAACTTCAATGACCCCGTGTTGCAGGCCGGCGATATTGACGGCTTCTCAGGTGGTCTCGACACCGAAGGCAGCTACAGCGTGAAAGAGATTTATCTCGAGAGCATCATCCCGATCCTTGAGGGTGTCACCGGCGCGGAATATCTGGGCCTTGAAGCCGGTATCCGTTTCTCCGACTATTCAACAGCAGGCGGTGTGACCAGCTACAAGATCGGCGGCGAATGGCGCCCGATTGAGGACCTGAAGTTCCGTGGTCTTTACCAGCGTGCTGTGCGGGCCCCGAACATCAACGAGCTGTTCCTTGGCCAATCGAACGGCTTTCCAGGGGCGACAGATTTCTGTGATATCGTCCGCAACCCAACGCGGACAGCGGCTGAAGCAGACTTCTGTGTCCAGCTTGGTGTGCCGGAAGCCAGCATCGATACCTACACGCAAGACAATATCCAGATTGAAGCCCTGTTCGGAGGCAACCCGGACCTGCACGAAGAAACCTCGGACACATGGTCGATCGGCGCGGTCTATACGCCTGCGGCCGTGCCGGGGCTTCTGCTGTCCGCTGACCTCTACAGCATCAAGATCCAGGATGCACCTCTTCCGGTCATCTATCCATACGTTTTTCAGGAAGAGTGAAACAGGCACAGCCTGGGAAGTA
>JBNKYQ010000054.1:0-13368 GCA_050300975.1 Kordiimonas sp. | reverse complement strand
CAAAAAAAGTTTAATCAGAGGGGGTTGACGAGGAAGACGATGCAGGAGACGTTGTCGAGGGAGCCGCGCTGGATGGCGCGCTTGACGAGAGTGTCGGCGGCGAGCTTGAGACTGGGATTGACGCGCAGCTGCTGAGCCACTATGCGCCGGAGGCCAGCGTGCGGCTGAACGCGACGGACAAACGACAGGGCGAACTGCTGATCGGCTTTGGCGACATCAAAGGTGATATCAGCCTCAGCACTTCAGGTGATTTATCAGAAGCAGCGCATAACCTTTTTAAAACAATGAGAAATGCAGATAAGTCTGCAGCACGCATCGCGGTGGCCCCTATCCCCAATCAGGGGATCGGCATTGCAATCAATGACCGGCTGAAGCGCGCAGCAGCCCCCAGGAATACCGCATGACCGACCAGACCCATATCAATGCGCTGATCGCGCTGGCTGGCCCAAGGGGCGCCACCACAGACACGGAAGAGATCGCCCCACACCTCAGGGAATGGCGCGATAAATTCAACGGCCAGACACCCTTGATGCTGATGCCCGCGGACACAGAAACCGCCGCCAGATTGGTGCGCTACTGCCATGACCACCATATCGCCATCGTGCCGCAAGGCGGCAACACAGGGCTGGTGGGCGGCGGCATCCCGGGGCTTGAAGGCCGCGATGAAGTGCTGTTTTCCACCAAACGGGTGCGCGGCTGCCTCACGGTTGACCCCGATGACATGACGATCACCGCAGACGCGGGCTTCACAGTCGCGGAACTGCAGGCGGCTGCCGCTGAGCACGACCTCTTGTTCCCCCTGTCGCTGGCGTCGGAGGGCAGCTGCACCGCGGGCGGCGTGGTGTCCACCAACGCAGGCGGCGTACATGTGGTGCGCTACGGCACAACACGGTCGCTGACGCTGGGGCTTGAGGCAGTTCTGGCGGACGGCAGCATCATGCGCGACCTGTCGGCACTCAGGAAAGACAACACGGGCTATAACCTGACGCAGCTACTGGTTGGCGCCGAAGGCACGCTGGGGCTGATTACCAAAGTCACCTTCAAGCTAGCGCCAGCTGAGAAGCAACTGCACAGCTGCTGGCTGGCGGTTGATAGCCCCAAGCATGCGCTCAGGCTGCTCAGAAGCGCGCGCGAGGCCACAGGGGACCGGGTATCCGCATTTGAGCTGATGCCCCGCTTCGGCCTTGAGCTGGTGCTGGAGCATATCCCCGGCGCCGCAGACCCGCTTGATGCGCCCTACCCCTGGTATGTGCTGACAGATATTGCCTCAAGCGCCATCGACCCGGCCCTTGAGACGCAAGTGAACGCCTGGCTTGAGACTGAGATGACCGCAGGCACCATCAAGGACGGCGTGGTGGCGAGCACACTCGCGCAGCGCGAAGCCCTGTGGAAATTGCGTGAGACCATGTCGGAAGCGCAGAAGCATGAAGGCGGCAGCATCAAGCACGACATATCGGTGCCTGTCTCGAAAGTTCCGGAATTCCTGGATGAAGCGAGCGCTGCAGTCATGGCCTCCTGCCCCGGCGCACGGCTGACGCCGTTTGGCCACCTGGGCGACGGCAACATCCATTTCAATGTGATGCAGCCGAAGGACGGCGACAAACAGGCGTTCCTTGATGGCTGGGAGGCGATGAACGCCATGGTACATGATATCGTAGTGCGCTACGGCGGGTCGATTTCGGCCGAACACGGCATTGGTACGCTGAAGCGCGCGGAACTGGCGCGCCTGAAGGACCCGGCCCAGCTGATGGCCATGCGCGCCATCAAGGCAGCGCTCGACCCCAACAATGTCATGAACCCGGGCGCCCTGTTTGACTGATACCAGATGTTTGGCTGACGGCTATTGGTTTTTCGGGTTGATGCCCACTTTGCCTTCATAAAAGGCCTGGAGCGTCTTCAAGTCGGCTTCCATGTCACCGGTTGGGTAAAACAGCTCGCCGAAGCCGATCTCCTTGGTGGCGGCATTGAGATACGCGGGCAAGATCGGCACGCCCGCCTGAACCGCAATGCGGTAAAAGCCGGTCTTCCATTTGGTCACCTTTGAGCGCGTGCCCTCTGGCGCGAGCCCCAGAACAAGCCGGTCGCGCTTGTCGAACTCCTCCACGGCCCGGTCAACCACATCAGCCGCCGACGCGCCTTCCCGAATAACAGGAATACCGCCCAGCCAATAGAAGAACCACCCGACCGGCCCCTCGAACAGCGTATGCTTGCCCAGGAAGCTGATATGCAGTTTCAGGTACCCCACAGCCGCCATGAACACCGGGAAATCCCAGTTACTGGTGTGGGGCGCCGCGATCGCGACGAATTTGGCGTCACTTGGGAAGGTGCCAAGCACTTTCCAGCCGAAAGCCTTCAGGAAAAGGCGGCCTGTCTGGTACAGCAGCGCGGAAAAAAAGCGGTTTTCGTAGATTACTCTTTTGGACACAGGGGCCTCTCGAACACAAATGGTGGCGCAGCATAGTCGCGCGCTGCCCTCACGCCAAGCTTTTCTGTCGACCCCGGCCTATCGCCCTCGGAAGGTGCCCAAACAAAAAACGGGCGGACAGGAGTGATCCCATCCGCCTCGTAGTTCGTGCGTCATCCACCCTCAGGCAAAAGGCGAACGCGCCATACTCATTCGAGTAACCTTAGCAGATCTCAGGCAAAAATCTTTAAGGTGCTCTAACAATCGCAAGGGGTGTGCCAGAATTTAAACCCTATATATTTCAATGGTATAGAATTTAGTGTTTCAATATGGGACAGCCACTTGTTTCAAAATAGCGTCTCATTATGAAACATGTCCCATTTTGAAACTAGAGGCTCGCGATCACCTGAGCGAAGCGCGCTTCATCCTCTTCGTCGATCCAGAGGTGCGGCGACAGCCTCAGCAGATCCCCCCGCAGGCTCACCGAAACACCGGCTTCCCGTAGCCTTGCCTCAAGCGCTGGCCCCTGTTCTCCCACACGCACGCCCAGGATATGCCCTGCCCGGCGGCCTGGCGCGATCGGGTCCATGCCCTTTTCCGCCAGGACGCTGGCCATGCGGTCCGTGATGGCGCCCAGGCTTTCATAGATATTATCTACCCCCCAACCCAAAAGCTGGTTCAGTCCTTCCAGGAAGATGGGCGCCAGCACATGGTTGGCCCGCTCGCCCATATCAAAGCGGCGCGCGCCGGGCTCGAACGTGTCGCGGTAGTTCACAAGCTTGGAAAAATCGCGGCTGCCTTCACGGGTGATCCACCCGGCTTCAATCGGCGTGCCGCCCTGGTGGCGCGGCGCCACATACATCAGGCTGATGCTATAGGGCGCAAAAAGCCACTTGTAGCCCGCGGATACCATGAAATCAGGGTCGATGGCCTGCACGTCAAAAGGCATTGCGCCCAGCGACTGGCTGAGGTCAAGCGCCAGCGCCGCACCGATCCGCTTGCAGGCCGCAGAGACAGCAGCCAGGTCAATCACCGCGCCTGATGACCAATGCACATTGGCGACCGAGACAATGTCGATATGGTCCCCTTCCCTTCCAATCACTTCAAGGATAGCACTTGTCCAGTCATCGTCAGCGGGCTGGGCAACCGCGATCACTTCACCGCCCGCTTCTCTGGCGCTTTCCTGCCAGGGATAGACGTTCGACGGAAAATCTTCGGCCATCACCAATATTTTCCCGCCTTTGGACAAGGGCAGGTTTTTGGCGGCTGTAGACAGGCCGTAGCCCGCTGATGGGATGATCGCCACATCGTCTGCCGCGGCGTTTATAAGCTCGGCGCCTGCAGCACACACTTCGGCTGCCGTATTGAAGAAATCATCCGATGAAATCCGCCATGGCTGGGCGGAAAGCGCCAGCGCTTGCTGGCCCGCCGCCACTTGCGCGCGACTGAGCGGCGTCATGTAGGACGCGTTCACGTAGCAGACATTGCGGGGGATATCGAAAAGGTCTCGCTGGGCGGGAAGTATCATTATTGGCTCCTGTTTCCGCCCAACCTAAGGGCTTGGCGAACAGGCACCAAAAGATTTTTTCGAATGACGGGTGTCAGGGTTTCTAATGGCCGCGGATCAGGCGGTCATAGGCGATCAGAAGAACGCCAATAACGGACTTGGAAAAGCCTGCCGCTTCCAGAAGCCGGGCAATGACTTTCTTGTCACCCTTGCAGAGCCTTGCCTCGACCGCGTCATAAGGGCGGTCCAGCAACACGGCAATGGCCATGGTGAACAGCTTCACGTTGGCGTTCTGCAGGTAGCTGAGAAGCACGTCTGACGTGAGGCTACCCACCTGGTCAAGCTGCTTGAGGTAATTTTCAATCTCGCTCAGTGGCGCCATCTCCAGGGTGCGCGAAAACACCTGGCGGTTGGCCATCGACACAAGATAGGACGCATAGTCCGTCGCAAGACCGAACTTGTCGGACAGATATTCGCCGTAGCGCTTGGATATCTTGAAAATGATGCGTTCCACGACGGCCGCGGGCAGGTCTGCCCGCTGCGCAAGCTTCTCCATCAACGAACGTTCTTCTGGGAAGCGGTCAACAACCCGGTTGCAGCTGCGCTCCGACAGCTCGACCGTATCGTTACCAACTAGCGATTCAACGGCGCTCTGGCAGCCAACATCGCTGATGGCATAGCTCACAGCCTCAGAAAGGCCCACGCGCTGTGCGATAGCTTCCTGCGCGCCGTCGCTGCAGCTGCGGACAATATCTTCAAGAAGCGTGTCGTCCATGGCCTGGGAGGCCATCAGGAACGGCATGGAGACCTGGTCGATATCCTGGGCCAGCTTGGCCACCAGTTCCTTGGGCAGGAAGCTGCACACCTGCAGTTCGCGAGACAGGGCCTCGCGCACCGATACCGCTGCGTCTTCCATCAGGATTTGCGCCAACTCTGTCGCGTCAGCCTTGTCGCCAGAACCGTTTTGCTTGGCCAGGATCTTGCCGACTTTACGCGCGATCTCCTCGCGTGCGGCCAAATCCACATGCCTCAGTTCTTCGACATCTTTAATGTTGACGCTCATTCGTTCCTACCCAAAACAGCTATCGGCCCCCATGTGCCCTTTGAATGGCTGGCGCTCCAATAGCCTTTTTGACGGCAAATTCCTAGTCAATTCTGACTTCCTTGAGACCTTTGGCAAACCTCGCGGCGTTATCTGTATATATACGCTCAGACATCTTAATCATTTCTTGTTCTTCTGGTTTAAGTTCACGCACAACCCGCGCGGGTGCCCCTACAATCAGGACGCCGCCAGGGAATTCCTTGCCTTCGGTGATCAGGCTGTTGGCACCCACAATGCTGCCCGCGCCAATCTTGGCGTGGTTCAGAATGGTGCTGCCCATACCAATCAGCGTGTTGTCGCCAATGGTGCAGCCGTGCAGCATCACCTTATGGCCTACCGTCACGCCCTTGCCCACGGTGCACGGGGCGCCAATGTCAGCGTGCAGCACAGAATTGTCCTGGATATTGCTGCCTTCGCCGATGGTGATCGGGTCATTGTCGCCGCGGATGGTTACGCCGAACCATACGCTTGCTTCGGCCTTCAGGATCACATTGCCGATCACCGCCGCATTCGGGGCAACCCAGACGCTGTCGTCTGCGCATTCAGGCTTCACGCCATCGAGTTCATAAAACATGCACTAAATCTCTATTTGGGTTTTAAATCAGTCACATTCCAAGTATCACGCTAGCATAGATGAAACTGGATAAAAGCCCAACATTGGATTGCCCGCGTTGATGCAGATGAGCCCCAAATGACAGACACCGACCCAACAGATGACCCGGCAAAAGAACTGGACTGGCGCGGCAACGCACCCGTTTCAAAGGCCTTTGACGACGTCTATTATTCGGCGGAGAACGGGCTTGAGGAAACCGGTTTCGTGTTTCTATCCGGCATTGGCGCGCCGGAGGTGTGGGCGGAGCAGGACCATTTCGTCATCGCCGAAACCGGGTTTGGAACCGGCCTCAACTTCCTGGCCACCTGGAAGAAGTGGGTAGAAAGTGGCGCCAAAGGCCGCTTGACCTTCATCTCCGTTGAAGGCTATCCGCTTTCTGAAAAGGCGCTTGAGGAAGCGCACCAGACCTTCCCCGAGATCGAGCCCTATGCCGCCCAGCTGCGCGCCGCCTGGCCGCCTGCGGCCAAGGGCTTCCACGCCAGGTCTTTCGCGAACGGTCAGGTGCGCCTGATCCTGATTTTCGGCCAGGCCGAGGAAGGCTTCGCCCGGCTGAATGCGTCTGTTGATGCCTGGTTCCTGGACGGCTTCGCCCCTGCCAAGAACCCGGAGATGTGGTCGGATGCCCTGATGGACCAGATCGCCCGCCTGTCGCGTCCCGGCACCCGCTTTGCCACTTTCACGGCGGCGGGGTTTGTCAAGCGAGCACTAAGGGACCGGGGCTTCCTGGTTCAGAAAACACCGGGCTATGGGCGCAAGCGCGAACGATTGGTCGGCGAAGCGCAAGACCCCATCCCGCTAGCCATAGAGCCCCTTAAACGACCGGAATGGGCGGTTGTCAAAGCGGCTGAAGACGGGGTGATCGCGGTAGTCGGCGCGGGCATCGCGGGCGCCAGCGTGGCCGCCGCGCTTCAGGCACGGGGGCGGCGCGTAACGCTCGTCAGCACGCCTGACCAACCGTGTGCCAGCCAGGTGCCTGCTGCGATCCTCGCGCCCCGTTTCATGCGCGAGCACACGCCAGCCGCGGAGTTTTTCACAAGCGCCTATGCCTACAGCTGCGCTTTCCCCGCCTTCCGGTCAGCCTGGGCCGCCACGCCGGGTGTGCACCAGCTCCCGAAATCGGAGGCGGACGCTGACCGGCTGGACCAGATACGGGCCGATCTGGGCTGGACCGAGGACTGGCTGAGCCCGTGCGACCAGGGTTTTCTTTTGCAGCGGGGCGGCTCTGTAGACACCAAAGTGGCCCTCAAGGAGGTCGCCAGCAGCGTACCGCGCGAGGAACTCACAGTCACCCGTCTTGAAAAAGCCGGGCCTGTATGGCGCCTTCACGGGGAAGACGGGCAAGTCCTCGTGGCCGACGTGGTCGTTCTGGCGTGTGGGGTTGGCACCGCCGCCCTGATGGACGAAGGCGATTGCCCGGAACTCAGGCCCAACCGCGGCCAGGTTGAAATCATCGGCACTGAGCATGCGACCGGCCTACCAGCAGAAAGTACCGCCTATGGCGGCTATATCACGGCGGAGACCGGCGGGTTCCGCACCATCGGCTCCACCTTCGACCGCATGGCGGATATGCCCCCCGATGCCCATACCCCAAGCCCGGACGACCGAAAGCGCATCCTTGTCATGCTTGCGGACGCCGTGGGCGCCGATGTTACCGATGACTTGATTGAACGGTCCTGGGCCGGTGTGCGGGCAACGACCGCTGATCACCTGCCCTTCGCGGGCCCAGTGCCCAAAGGCTGCGAGGCGCACGTCCAATATGCGCCGCTAGCCAAGGACGCCAAAACGCCTGGCCTTGGCGCGCCACCGCTCCATGAAGGCCTTTATATGCTCGCGGGGCTGGGGTTGAAAGGATACCAATACGGGCCGCTGTTGGGCGACTATCTGGCCGCCATAATCTGCGGTGACCCGCTGCCGCTGCCGGATGATCTGGTCGCGCCCCTCCACCCGCTGAGGGATCTTATTCGCACCATCAAACGCACGAACGGCTAGGCTTCCTCACCGCCTTCATCTTTGAGCTGATTGGCGAGCGCTTCAAGCCGGGCGATTTCATCCCGCTTGCGCTTCAGGAAGGGTATGGTGGCAAAAGGAAACAGCGCAAAAAACAGCACCGTGCCCGTCACCCAGTAGTTCACCATGGTCATCTCAGGGGCGTCTACCGCCCCATAGCGTTCAAGAAGCGACCAATAGATATAGCCGAACGTCAACAGGCCGATCCCACAGCCCCAGTTGTTGACAAGCAAATAGCGAACCGAGGACCGGGCGCGCCTGATCTGCAGGTCGACAAGGGACTGGGCGGTCCCGTCCGCCCTGCCCCAGGCGCCTGCGCGGATAAAACAGGATGCCCACAGCCCAGCGCTGCAGAAAACAAACATGACAACGTTCAATGCCACGCCGCCCACTTTCGATGCGGCCTCGCCCGTAACCAGGAACCATCCGAAAAGCACCATCCCGCCAAGACACAGAGTGGCTTCGATGGCAAAATTGATCCGCATGCGCCACCAGACAAAACGGGCATGACGGGCCATCTTTTCCATATCGACATCAGGGCTTTGCTGCCAGATATCCGTCAGGTCGTCCCAATCGGGCATATTGCTGTTCTCTGTCATTGCCCTTCTTTTCCCATTGCTGCCTGCATGGTGTCCTTCAGGGCCGCTTTGGCCCTGCTGAAGCGCACCATGGCGTTGTTCTCACTGATCCCCAGCGCGTCTGCGATCTCCCGGTGGGAGAAGCCCTCGAGCGCCAGCGTCGTCACCTGCTTGAGCGGCAGCGGCAAGGCCCGCACCGCGCCAAGGAGTGCGGCGCGTTGCTGGGCCCTGGCCACATCTTCCTCCGGCCCTGCCCGTTCGCTTGGCACGGTGTCATCCAGCACAGTCTGTCGAGGCGCTTTTACCGCCTTGGCCACGTGGCTGATACAGCGGTTCTGGGCGATGCGCGCGGCATAAGCCTTCAGGCTGCCCTCACCGCGGTATTTCCTCAGCGCCTGCCAAAGCGCCAGGGAGACTTCCTGCATCAGCTCTTCCTGCAGCGACGGATCGGCTTCATAGGATGCCACGATCCGCCCCAGCATGTTGCCGTGCTCCTGCAAGACTGCCTTGATATCCACGCGCTTGTCGCCCCGCCCCTCTTGCCTGCTTTACGCCTCAGACAGTATCTGTTCGCTCGACAGGCGGCGGCTTGTCAACCACAAGCATACGGCGGTGCCCACAATGGCAGACAGGAAGGCAGAGCCGGTCACCGCCAGGTTGGGCGTGCCGTCAAAGAAGATGCGCCCCAGGCTTTCCACGTCCGCGAAAATCGGCAGATATTTGGTGACCGCAGGCAGCTTGTTTTCGCCATACATCTTGGCGTAGCCCACAATCACCGGCGCCATCATCATCATGGACATATAGGTCTGGCCTTCCTTGAAGCTCTTGGCATGGATACTGACTGCCAGAAGGACCGATGCCACAAACATGCTGAGCGCCGCGAGTTCTGCGACCGCAAGCGCGAAACCGCCCACCGTCAGCTGCAGCTTGAACGGCAGCACATCCGCCGGCACGAACTGCAGGAGGATCAAATCAATGGTCACCGCCAGCATGGTGCCGCCGAAGCAGAAGCTGGCCACCATCGCCCATTTGCCCGCCACCAGATGGGCGGTTGAGATGGGCTGCGCCATCAGGCACTGCAGGCTTTGGCGCTCGCGCTCACCCGCCAGGGCATCGAGCGCCACGCTCATGCCCATCACAAAGGGCGCCAGCATGAAGACCAGCATCAAGCTGTTGCCCAGCATCTTGTTGATGAAGCTTGAAGGTGCCAGGTCAGATGTGTTGACCATGATGGGTGCCATCAGGGAAAGCGGCACACCGCGCGTTACCAGCCGAATGCCCGCCACATGCTGGCTATAGGCATCAAGCGCCGCGCGCACCTCACTGCCCCTGTCCGCCTGCTGGCGCGATGTTTCATCCACATAAAGCTGGACCGGTACGCTTTCGCCGCGGCTGAGCTTTTGAGCGAAATCATCCGGCAGGACGACCATGGCGTCGGCACCTTCGGGCAGGCTTTCAGGCTCATTGAGCGACACGACGGGGATAATCTCAAGCCCCTGCTTTTCCAGGAACGCAACCATGCCCGGCGCTTGATCCACCCCGGACAGCGCGAGCGTGGACCTTGCGGTTTCCGCCCGGTCATCGGCCATCAGGAAGAAGATGAAGGCCATCAGAAGCGGCACACCAAAGGCATAGCTGGCGATCGCCAGCACCGCGCGCTTATCGCGCAGCATGTCCTTCATTTCCTTGCGGTAGACAATTTTGATCATACGGTTCATGCGGCAGCCCTCCCGTGTGCTGATGTGAGTGCCACAAAGGCTTCTTCAAGGTTTGTCTGGCCGGCTTCGCGCACCAGGTCTGCTGGGGTGCCGTCAGCGCAAACCACACCATCGGCGATCATCACTACATGGTCAGACAGGATTTCCACCTCCGCCATCACGTGGGACGAGAGAAGCACGCAGTGCCCTGCGGCCTTCAGCTCCAGAAGAATCTGCCTGAGCATGCGGATGCTCATCACATCCAGCCCACGCGTGGGTTCATCCAGCACAATATTCTGCGGCTTGTGGATGATGGCCCGCGCCAGCGCCACTTTCATGCGTTGCCCCTGGCTGAAGCCTTCGGTGCGGCGCTCAAGGATATCTTCCATATGCAGAAGGGTTATCACTTCATCCACCGCGCGGCTCAGCGCGTCGCCCTGCATGCCGTGAAGCTCCGCGTAATACTCCAAATGCTCCCTGGCTGTCAGCCGGGTATAGAGGCCGAACTGGTCAGGGAAGATGCCCAGAAGCTTCTGGGCCCCAAGCGGGTCCTGCTGCACACAGATGCCGTCCACTGTGACCTGCCCCTGGTCAGGCCGCAGAAGCGCCGCCACGGTGCGCAGCGTGGTGGATTTGCCCGAGCCGTTCGCACCCAGAAGCGTGGTGATCATGCCGTCCTTTGCCGTGAAACTGACATCCTTCACGGCCTGCACTTCACCAAAGCTCTTTGCGATTTTATCAACAATAATCATGACTTACCCCCTAATCCACAGTGCCGTTGAGGCCGGTCACAACCGGCAGGCGCCGCAAATGCCCCAGGCATTCTGTGTCCAGTGCGCCAGCATCAAGCGTGGTGACAAAATCATTCAGCAGATGCGGCATGCAGGCGGTATTGCTGGTGATGTGGCCATTGCCCGCCACCACAATATGCCGCCCGTTCGGAAAGCCTTTCAGCCAGTGTTCGCCCATCGACGGCGGGGTCACGGGATCGAGGTCCCCGCTGAGGATCAGCGCAGGCACATTGCTTGTGATCGGGTCGTGCGCATCGGCAGCACCCGGAAGCGCGTCCCACGCCTTGCAGCCTGCCTGCCAGTAGCGGTAATAGCTGTCGCGCGCGAAACTGGTGGCAGCAGCGCGTTCCAGCACATCCATGCGGGTGCGCGGTACTTCCTCGCCGCACAGGATCGACAGCGTTGACCCGAGATACATGCTCCCTGATACCGAAGCCCCGCCCGCATAAAGCGCGATCAGGGGCTCAAGGTTGCCGTTCACCGCGGCGTCCACAACAAAAGGCAGCAGAACGGTCGCGTCAGCGGAATACATCACAGACCGGATGCTCTCCACCGCCATGACGAAGCTAATATCAAGATCAAGCGGCTCACCGGATGCCGGATCATTGCCCGTATAGCGCAGCTCACCCGCGGCCGCCTTTGCCAGAAACGCATCAATCTGGGCCTCAAAATCCGGGTAGCGGGCGGCGCACGCTGCGTTACTCTGGCAGTCTTCGGCCAGCAAATGTTTGGCGCGTTCGGCGGAGGTTGGCGCGCTTTCAAACAGCGAGACATCAGGCGGTGCTACACCGTCGACGATGATGCTGCGCACATGCTCAGGGTGGCGCTTCAGGTAAAGCCCGACCGTGCGCGTGCCCCACGAGCCGCCCCAAAGGTTCAGCTGGTCATAGCCAAGTGTGAGGCGCACGGCTTCCATGTCGCGCACCACATTTTCCATGGTGAAATGACGTACGTCGATCTCGGTTTTGGCCCGGCAGTCCCGGATGAAACCTGTCCAGTCGTCAAGGCTGGACAGAATCTGGCCCGGCTCGATGTCGCAGTTCAGGCCGTTGGACTTGCCCGTGCCGCGCTGGTCCACCAGCACAATGTCGCGGGTTTGGCGAATTTGGCGGAAAGCGGCAGACGCCAGCACGCCGTATTCGCCCGCGGCCTGGCCGGGACCACCGGCAAACACCCAGATGGGGTCGGCTTCAGATCGGCTGCTTTTTGCCGGAACAATCGCCGCATGCAGCGTGATCTGGCGGCCTTCAGGGCTCGCGTAATCGAGCGGCACATCCATTGAAAGGCAGCGCACGCGTTCGCGGACGCCGTTGATAAAGCATGGCTCCGTCGCCGCCACGTCATCATTATCCTGCTGGGCGCCTGCGGGCAGTATCGCCGCAAGCGCCAGCAGGCCTGCTGTCGTGATCTTGGAAATCGGTTTCACCTATTCATCCCCCACTGGTGATTGGTCACAGACGCTTCTAACACACTTGGCGTTTCTAACGTACTTGGCCTTTCAGTCCATAGGGGATGAAAAAGCTTACAGGATATTTTGTCCCTGCCGTGTCACCCTGTGCGGCGCGCCACGGTATGGTTCTTCAAAACCTGGTCCTTCTGCCGCCCGGCCAATTCAGCCAGATGGTCGAACTTGTGCTCGAACGTACCCACGCCTTGGGTCAGCGACCGCAGTTCGATGATCAGGTCCTGCATCTCTGACGCCGGCATCTGGGCTTCTATCTGGTCCCAGCCGGGCCAGCCCGCACGCCCGTCAAAGCCCATGATTTGCCCCCTGCGGGAGCTGATCATGCCGTTGATCCTGGCCATATAGCTGGTGGGCGCCATAACGCGCACATGCTCGATGGGCTCCAGAAGAACGGGCTCGCAGTCCGGCATGGCGTCTGCCATTGCCATGCGCCCGGCGGTCTTGAACGCCATATCGGAACTGTCCACACTGTGGTGCTGGCCGTCCTGCAGCGTGACTTCCACGTCCACAACCGGGAAGCCAAGCGGCCCCTGGCGCAGATATTCCTTCACACCCGCCTCAACGCTGGGGATATATTGCTTGGGCACTGCGCCGCCCGTGACCTTTTCCTGGAATTCGAAACCAGCGCCCAGGCTGCGGGGACGGACTTCAATCACCACGTCACCAAACTGGCCGTGCCCGCCCGACTGCTTCTTGTAGCGGGTATGCTGAACCTTGTTGCGGCGGATGGTTTCCTTGTAGGCGACATGCGGGTTCGCGAAACTTACTTCGACACCATATTTGTCATTGAGCCGCGTCATGGCCGCACGCATATGGATTTCACCCTGCCCCCACAAGAGAAGCTCACCAGTATCCTCATTGTGCTCCACCTCATAGGAGGGGTCTTCTTCCAGCAGTTTGGTCAGCGCTTCCGAAAGCTTGGCTTCATTCTTCCTATCGCTAACCTCGATGGACCGGGCGAAGACCGGCTGTAACATGGCCGGTTTCGGGGCGCCTTTGCCGCCCAGCGTGTCGCCTGTATTCACACCTTCAAGCCGCGGGATGGCCACAAGGTCCCCCACATCGGCCATTGTAGCTTTCCTGAGGTCCGTGCCGGAAACCTTGAACAAGCCACCGACCTTGATGCCGTCAACATGCAGGCCTTCTGTAACAGCACCCTTCAAGACCCGCGCAAACGACAGTTTGCCCATATGGGGCAGATGCC
>JBNKYQ010000053.1:301-13430 GCA_050300975.1 Kordiimonas sp. | reverse complement strand
GCGGGCGACCGCGCCATCCGGCTGACGACCGCGCGCTATTATACGCCAAGCGGCAAGTCGATCCAGGAACGCGGCGTTGAGCCGGACATCGAAGTGCTGTTCCCGCGGCCTGCTGGCCAGCGCGGCAATCCACGCCGCGAGGCTGACCTTCAGGGCCATATCGAAAATGACCAGGACAGCATCGACCGCACGGGCGAGTTCGACGGCGAATATGACGCCAAGGACATGACCGACCAAGCGGACAATGTCACCCAAACTACAGAAACCACAGAAACCGGCGACGAACAGGTTGACGTACAGCTCAGGTATGCCATTAAGCTACTGAAGAATATGTCAGGCCTTCCAAAATCACAGGTGGCCGAGGTTCGTTAAGAGCCTTGGCAAAACCGCCGGCTTGGACGGCATGACTGAAAACTCAAGAGGGATTCACGATCGTGCCGTCCAGTCTTAATTCTCTTCTGATCGCATGGGCTGTCAGCCTGATTATTCTCGTTGGCGGGACGGTTTATTTCGAACTGTCCTACGACCCGAACGAGAAGTTGGCCAATGCCGTAGGCACCGACGGCCATGCGGACGCGGGAGAGGCAGAGGGCACGCAGCCCGCAGCGCAAGAGGACACAACCGGGACTGACGAGGCCACGTATGCGGACGCGTCCCAAGGCACTGGCACTGGCGCGGACAGCCACATGCCAGCTGAAAGGCCCATGGACACGGATGACGACAGTGCCGACCACAGCGCTGAGCCTGTTTCCACCCCGACCGAGGACCAGCAAAGCCATGACACGCCGCCCATGCGGCAGGATATGGCCACGGGCCTGACCCGGCCTGTGGAAACCCCGGCCACCCAGCCAAAAGCCCAGGCACAGATCAATAGCGGCATCCGCATCGAGCCGAACCCGGACCTTCTGGAGCAAACCAACCAGGGGCCGCTGCCACGCACCTCACCAGAGGGCCGCAGGCCGTTCGATGAATATTCGGCGCCGCCGCCCCGGAACATGCATCTGCACAAGATTGCCATGGTGATCACCGACATGGGCCAGCGCCGCAACAGCACCCAGCGCGTGATTACCGAACTGCCGTCAGCTGTCAGCTTTGCTTTCTCTCCCTATTCCACGAACGCTTTCGAATGGGGCGAACAAAGCCGCCGCACCGGTCATGAAGTCCTGCTGATGATCCCGATGGAGCCTGTGAATTACCCACAGAATGACCCGGGGCCGTTCACGCTTCTGACCAGCCGGTCCGCGCGCGAGAATATCAACCTGCTGCGCGCGTCGCTTGGCCGCATGTCAGGCTATGTGGGCGTGGTGAACCATATGGGCTCGCGCTTCACGGCAGCCAGCGAAAGCCTGCGCCCGGTGCTTGAAGAACTGCAGCGCCGCGGCCTGATGCTGCTGGACAGCCGGGCGTCGCAATATAGCCGCGCGGCCTCCATGGGGCGAGACCTGGGCATGCCCACAGCCTTCAACAATAATTTTGTCGACGAGAATGTGAACCCGGGCGAGATTGCCAAACAGCTGGCTGAACTTGAAAGCCGGGCTCGGTCACTGGATTATGCCGTTGGCATGGGCCGGCCTTACCCGGTAACGGTGGACGCCATCAAGGTTTGGGCCGCCGGGCTTGAGCGCCGCGGCTTTGTGCTGGTGCCGATCAGCGCTGTCGCCAACAAGCAACCGCTGCCGAGATAGGCCTCATGACAGACCTGCCTTACCGCCCCTGCGTGGGGATCATGCTGGTAAACGCTGAAGGCCAGATCTTCACCGGCGAGCGTATCGACACGCCCGGCGCCTGGCAGATGCCGCAGGGCGGCATTGATGCGGGTGAGAGCCCAGAAGTTGCCGCCGTCAGGGAGCTTGAAGAAGAAATCGGCGTGGCGCCAGAGCATGTGAAAATCATCAAGGCCACAGAAGACTGGGTCACCTATGACCTGCCGGATCACTTGCTCGGCAAGGCCTGGGGCGGCAAATATCGCGGCCAGAAGCAATATTGGTTCCTGATGGAGCTGATTGCCGCAGATGACGCCATCAATATCGACACGGCCCACCCCGAGTTCGCCAAATGGAAATGGACCACACCGGACGCCCTGGTGGCCGAGATTGTCCCTTTCAAGCAGGCGGTCTATACTGAGGTTGTCAAACAGCTGCTGGGGTAGGCGCGATGCCGACACGGACATTCGCCAATATGCGTTGGGACTTCGATGAAGGCTGCATCCCTTGGGATGGCGGCAGAAGGACCTATGCGCTATGGACATCCAAGCTGAAGGACGAGCAGCTCCCCGGTCGCCGCGATTTTACACCCAAGGAACTGAGTGCCCCGGTGCTGCCCACCATCATGCTGGCTGATGTTCTGAGCCACCCCACGTCCTTCACTGTGCGGCTGGCGGGAACCGGAATCGTACAGGTGATGGGGTATGATCCAACAGGGCGCGATGTTGCAAGCTTGCGCGGCGGCGAGGAACTACAGGCCCGCTTCACGGCGCTGCTGGACGCGGCACAGCCCTATCTGGCGCTTGACCGGCCAATGCCCTGGCGTCATCAGGAGCATCCCACCTATCATGTGCTGGCGCTGCCGCTCGCGAGCGACGGCGAAAACATCGACATGCTGATGCTGAACCTGCATTTCCCCGGCACGGGCGAAGGCTGAATACAACCTCGACAAGCCAGATAATTTCATCTTATGGTTTCACCAAATCCCCCAAAAGGTGATAGTTGAACCCTGAGCGATAAGACAATCACTGAGAAAATCACCGGCTTCCTGAACGGCATTGGCATTCCAACCCGCGAGGGCAGCTTGCCAGACGACACCTTCCTGCCTGGCATCCGGCTGGAACATGGCGGCCTGGTCTATGACCCTGAGCGCATGACATATCCGGGGGACCTTCTGCATGAAGCCGGCCATATCGCCGTTATGCCGCCCAGCCAGCGGCCAGACTGCTTCGCCGATGCCGGGCCAGAGATGGGCGAAGAGATCGCGGCCCAGGCATGGTCCTACGCTGCCGCGCTGGCCTGCGGCATCGAACCCGAAGTGGTGTTTCATGACCACGGCTACAAAGGCGGCGGCAGCCACGTGGCAAACATATACCGCGAGGGCCACTGGCCGGGGGTGCCCCTCCTTGCCTGGATGGGCCTGACGGGCATGCCCGATATGGAGGGCGAAATGGCCCACCCCAAATTCCCGGAAATGAAAGCCTGGATGCGCGTGTGGGAAAACCCGTCCACTGACCGCGCCTAAGCCCCAAAGAAAAAAGCGCCACCCGTTGGGGCAGCGCTTCTTTATTCATTCGCCATCTGGCTAGGCTTAGTGAGCGACGATGTCCGCGAGAGCGATCATCCAAGCCAGCTCTTTTTCAAAGCCTGCGCGTTCCACATCATCCTTGGCGTCTTCGATGTCTTCGCGGGTGTCCGCGATCTTCTTGTTGAGATCGTCCAGATCCACGTCTTCAAGAGACAGGGTCTCTTCAGCGAGGATCGTCAGGCCAGCTGGGCTGATTTGCGCCAGGCCGCCTTTAACGAAGAGACGCTCAGGCTCGCCGCCTTCAGTCTCGAAAATCTCAACAACACCAGGACGGATCGTGGACATCATGGGCGCGTGCGCTGGCAGCGCGGCGAAATCGCCGTCGGCACCTGGCACAACAATCATCGCTGCCTCAGCATCCTTCAAGAGGCGCTCAGGAGAGACGATTTCAAAGTGAAGGGTATCGGTCATGATGTCCTTGTCCCGTTAATTATGCGGCTTCAGCAGCCAGTTTTTCAGCTTTCGCGACAGCCTGCTCGATGTTGCCTACGAGGTAGAAGGCAGCTTCTGGCAGGTGGTCGTATTCACCGGCAACGATCGCCTTGAAGCCACTGATCGTGTCTTCGAGGGATACGAACTCACCGTTAATGCCGGTGAAGATCTCTGCCACGTGGAACGGCTGGGAGAGGAAACGCTGGATCTTACGGGCACGTGCCACAACCAGTTTGTCGTCCTCAGACAGTTCGTCCATACCCAGGATCGCGATGATGTCCTGCAGGGATTTGTATTTCTGCAGTACTTCCTGAACCGAACGCGCAACTGCATAGTGCTCGTCGCCGAGAACGCGTGGGTCAAGGATACGGCTGGTGGAATCGAGTGGATCCACAGCTGGGTAAATACCAAGTTCCGCAATCTGACGCGACAGAACTGTTGTTGCGTCAAGGTGTGCGAACGAAGTAGCTGGTGCCGGGTCAGTCAGGTCATCCGCAGGTACGTAAACGGCCTGTACGGAAGTGATCGAGCCCTTCTTCGTGGAGGTAATACGCTCCTGCAGGGCGCCCATGTCAGTTGCCAGAGTAGGCTGGTAGCCCACAGCGGATGGGATACGGCCCAGAAGTGCGGACACCTCTGCACCTGCTTGCGTGAAGCGGAAGATGTTATCTACGAAGAACAGAACGTCCTGGCCTTCCTGGTCACGGAAGTATTCCGCGAGGGTCAGACCGGTCAGGGCCACACGTGCACGTGCTCCTGGAGGTTCGTTCATCTGACCGTATACGAGGGCCGCTTTGGATTCGCCTTCGAGGTTGATAACCTTGGAGTCGATCATCTCGTGGTAAAGGTCGTTACCTTCACGCGTACGCTCGCCCACACCGGCGAATACAGAGTAACCACCGTGGCCTTTAGCGATGTTGTTGATCAGCTCCATGATCAGTACGGTCTTGCCCACACCGGCACCACCGAACAGACCAATCTTACCGCCCTTTGCGTAAGGGGCGAGAAGGTCAACTACCTTAATGCCTGTTACCAGGATCTCGGCTTCGGTTGACTGGTCTTCGAAAGAAGGCGCTTCAGCGTGAATTGGGGCAACCTGCTTGTGACCAACAGGACCGCGCTCGTCGATTGGCTCGCCGATCACGTTCAGGATACGACCCAGCGTCTCAGGACCAACAGGTACGGAGATCGGTGCGCCTGTGTCCGTCACTTCCTGACCGCGCACCAGACCGTCGGTGGCGTCCATAGCGATGGTACGAACAGTGTTTTCGCCCAGGTGAGATGCCACTTCGAGAACGAGGCGGGCACCGTTGTTTTCAGTTTCCAGCGCTGACAGGATAGCTGGCAGTTCGTTGTCAAACTGTACGTCGACAACAGCACCGATTACCTGTGTTACGCGGCCAGTATTCTTAGCCATTTTTTACACTCCTTCGTGTAATCAAACTCAAAGCGCTTCAGCGCCAGAAATAATTTCGATCAGTTCTTTGGTGATGTTTGCCTGACGCGTACGGTTGTACGTGATGGACAGGCTATCAATCATGTCGCCGGCGTTACGCGTTGCGTTGTCCATTGCGGTCATACGCGCGCCTTGTTCAGACGCAGCATTTTCAAGAAGACCACGATAGATTTGCACAGCCACGTTGCGAGGCAGGAGATCCTCAAGGATCGCCGTCTCGTCCGGCTCGTAATCATAGGCAGCACCGCCAAGCTCATCCGCAGCTTCATTTTCATTGGCTGCTTCCGGCATCGGAGCCGGGATAAGCTGTTGCTTGGTTGTCAGCTGCACCAGGGCAGACTGGAACTTCGCGTAAAACAGCGTCGCTACGTCAAATTCACCACGCTCATACATGGCCAGGACTTCCTGGGCGATCGGCTGGGCGTCTGCGAAGCCAAGCTTCTTGACTGCCGACATGTCTTTCACGTCGATGATTTTATCACCAAATTCACGGCGCAGGACATTGTAGCCCTTTTTACCGATGCAAAGGATTTTGACCGTCTTGCCGGCTGCGATCAGCTCCCTGATGTGGATGCGGGCAGCTTTGACAATGTTGGTGTTGAAACCGCCACAGAGACCACGCTCTGAAGAGGCAACGATCACCAGCTCGACATCGTCTTTACCCGTACCAACCAGAAGCGGAGAAGCACCCGGCTGGCCAGCGACGGATGCGCCGAGGCCAGTCAGTACTTTTTCCATCCGCTCTGCGTACGGGCGGGCGGCCTCAGCCGCCTCTTGCGCACGCTTCAGTTTCGATGCAGCAACCATTTTCATGGCCTTTGTAATCTTCTGCGTCGACTTCACTGAGTTGATGCGGATTTTTAGATCCTTAAGGCTTGGCATTGCTCAGCCTCTCCTATCCAGCTTCTTAGCTAAAAGATTTCGCGAAGGCGTCGAGGATGGATTTCAGCTTGGAAATCGTATCGTCAGACAGTTTCTTCTCGGTGCGGATCGTCTTCAGGACGTCAGCGTGCTTGGAGCGAACCTCTGCGAGGAACTGCTCTTCAAAGCGCGTAACAGCCGTCACGGCGATCTTGTCGAGATAACCATTCACACCCGCGAAGATGGATACTACCTGCTCTTCAACTGGCAGTGGGCTGTACTGGCCTTGCTTCAGAAGCTCGGTCAGGCGGGCACCACGGTTCAGCAGCTGCTGGGTAGAGGCATCGAGGTCGGAACCGAACTGAGCGAAGGCTTCCATCTCACGATACTGAGCCAGCTCAAGCTTAATGGAACCTGCAACCTGCTTCATCGCCTTGATCTGTGCCGCGGAACCCACACGGGATACAGACAGACCAACGTTAATTGCAGGGCGGATACCTTTATAGAAGAGTTCCGTTTCCAGGAAGATCTGACCGTCGGTAATGGAGATCACGTTGGTTGGGATGTATGCAGATACGTCACCAGCCTGGGTCTCAATTACTGGCAGAGCCGTCAGGGAGCCACCGCCACGCTCGTCAGACATCTTCGCTGCACGCTCGAGAAGACGTGAGTGCAGGTAGAATACGTCACCTGGGTATGCTTCACGTCCAGGAGGACGACGCAGCAGCAGGGACATCTGACGGTAGGCAACAGCCTGTTTGGTCAGGTCATCGTGTACGATAACGGCGTGCATGCCGTTGTCGCGGAAGAATTCACCCATCGCAGTACCGGTGTATGGTGCCAGGAACTGCATCGGTGCCGGATCGGAAGCCGTAGCGGCGATCACGATGGAATATTCCAGGGCGCCGTTTTCTTCGAGCGACTTCACGATCTGTGCAACCGTGGAACGCTTCTGGCCAACTGCAACATAGATACAGAACAGCTTGTCGCCGTCTTCTTTTGCTGCGTCGTTAACAGGCTTCTGGTTGATGAAAGTGTCGATCGCAACCGCAGTCTTACCAGTCTGACGGTCGCCAATGATCAGCTCACGCTGGCCACGACCAACTGGCACGAGGGCGTCAATTGCCTTCAGGCCCGACTGCATCGGCTCGGATACGGACTGACGTGGGATAATGCCAGGCGCCTTGGTTTCCACCCGCATACGCTCAACGTCTACGAGGGCCTTTGCCGTCGATTGGGTTGCCGAGGCCGTCGACAACGCGACCCAGCAGGCCTTTGCCCACAGGAACGTCCACGATCGCGCCGGTCCGCTTAACGGTGTCGCCTTCTTTAATACCACGGTCGTCACCGAAAATAACGATACCCACGTTGTCGGTTTCCAGGTTGAGGGCCATGCCCTTAACGCCACCTGGGAATTCAACCATCTCACCAGCCTGAACTTGGTCAAGGCCGTAAACGCGAGCAATACCGTCACCAACAGAGAGAACGGTGCCTACTTCAGAAACTTGGGCTTCATTGCCGAAGTTTGCAATCTGGTCCTTCAGGACCTTGGAAATTTCCGCCGCACGGATATCCATTACTGAACCCCTTTCATGGCGATTGCGAGGTTGTCGAGTTTGGTTTTGAGGCTGTCGTCAATAAGGCGCGAGCCAACCTTAACCGTGAGACCGCCGAGCAGACTTTCATCAACAGAAGCGTCGATGAGGATGTCTTGGCCGACAGCCAGTTTCAATTTTTTCTCAAGGTTCCCAAGCTGGGTCTTGGTCAGCTTGCGTGCACTCACAACCGACGCCCGCACTTCACCGCGGTGATGGGCAGTCAGTTTCTCGAATGCTGCAATGGTTGAACCAAGAGCGCCAAGGCGGCGATTCGCTGCAAGAACGCCCAGGAACTTAACCGTCAGGTCACCAAGCTTGGCTGCTTTCGCAACAGCTTCGATGGCTGCAGTTTGTTGGTCCCGGCTGTAAAGCGGCGAGGCGACAAGATCACGCAGGTCTGCGCTTTCGTCGAGCATTGCCTTAAGCGTTGAGAGATCGGATTCAACCGCCTCGAGCGCCTTGGACTCTAGAGCGAGTTCATAAAGCGCTACCGCATAGCGGCCTGAAATCCCGGATACTATCGCTTTGTGCGAGGTCACGTCAGACGTTCCCCTGGGTTAGGTCTGAACCTGTTTGACACACTTGTGAGACGGCCACTCGAAAGCACCGCCCACGCTCAATTTTTGACCTGTTCTGACGAACCTAACCATAGGCCCATCGCGGCCAAGGCCAGCCGAAATGCGTGCTCCCTCTAGCATAAGGATTTGGCGGGCGCAAGCCGCGATCACCGTCATTTCTGCAAAACACTTCAACAATGGCTTTGGGTAAGAATTCAAAGCCTAATAAATTCTTGATCAAAAAGGCCTTTCGAAGGCCTCATGCCCTGGGGTGGAACCAAAGCAGGATTGCACGTTTACTATGCACCGACGTTTCGCCCACAGCCGGTTTAACTCTATGATTCGAGGTGAGACTAAAAGCCACAAACTGGCCCGCATTAACGGGCCGTAGCGTTAAGGGATGTTTTCTTGCCTAGAAGTGCTCATATTTACATGAGCCATTAATAAGGCGTACACGAATCAAACCAGCCAACCGCCCCCGCGACATCTTCAGTATGTTTACCGAATCTGCAAAACTTGCTAGTCACCATACCCAAATGCTTCGTTTAGCTGTTTTAGCCGAGGTGACCGCTCATAAATTCTAGCAACTTCATCGGAAATCGGGCGCACCTTAGCTTGAATTCTGTTCTTACTCAGTTCCTTAGCCCAAAGAGACTTTTCTGGCCCCACTCCGTCCCACATCTTCAGCTTTTGATCAGTATGCTCAAAGTTCCAATATTCGGTCATACCATCTTCGTAAGCGTACCCCATAAACCTGAGCAAAGTACGAATTTCTTGCTCTGGGTTGGCAGTCAAATTCTCATAGCGGAGCGTATGTACCTGGGGGAACAAGCGCCTGTATTTAACAACTGCCATATTATGGCTAAACCAGCGGTTTGCCGCAACCTCAGGGTCAAACCCACTTGAGTGCATTGCCTTACTACCCATCACTTGTCGCACATCCCGTACAATGTGAATCACAGGAATCGCACCAAACTCCGCACGGATACGAGGTAAATGCAGTGTGTTACTCGGCTCTTTTACGACCAAGGCAGACTTGCCTTCTTTCTCAAGTACCTCGTTAAAAAGATACTCACTCTCTTCCAGCGTTCTCTTTGCATCAATGCCATAAAAATCGCAAATCTGGAGCGTCTTATCAATAGCAAGACTTTCTTTCGGAAGGCCATAAAAGTAGCGTGCGATCGGTATTTCAAATGGAGATGCAATTTCCGAATGGCAATTTAGAATCCTAGTCAGCAAAGTAGAACCGGAACGTGGTGAAGTGACACAAAAAAAAAGTTTCATCTGATACCTAAATAATCATCGGACGTTGATATTGCAGCGTCACGGTTTACCCCATAGCAAGTTTAGGACTTGGCCTTTCAAGTATATTGACAAAGCATCATAGAAAACCGCGCCCGCGCGCAATATATAGCCGCTTTTCGACGCACACAACCTT
Source organism: Kordiimonas sp. (assembly GCA_050300975.1). Classification (GTDB taxonomy): domain Bacteria; phylum Pseudomonadota; class Alphaproteobacteria; order Sphingomonadales; family Kordiimonadaceae; genus Kordiimonas. The sequence goes on along the minus strand of JBNKYQ010000053.1, from coordinate 3,797 downwards.
GGGCCACCAATGGCACAAATATCTCAAGCTGCCGCGTTTTCTAAGATATAAGCCATGAAGAAACGTCACAAGGAAGAAATGGCCGCGCGGAAGGCGGAATATAAGGACTAACCTAGCCCCTTTCACTCATTCACTAGTACCCTTCCTTCCCTTCCCAAGGAAGGGTGCTACATGAAGCTGTAGGGGTCGATATCCACTTTGATGCGCACACTGGATTTCGGCTTCACCCGCATCACCCAGTTACGCACCAGTTGCTGCACCTTCACGTGCTTTTTGGCATGCAGCAGCATGCGGAAGCGGTGCTGGCCCCTTATGCGCACCATGGGCGCGGGCGCCGGGCCCACAATGTCCACGCCGTGCTCAACGGGGGCCGCTTTGGCAAGCATCCGGCCGACCTCCAGCACGTCAGCCATTTCAGGCCCCGAGAGGATAATCGCCACCAACTTGCCGAAGGGCGGCATATGATATTGCGCGCGGGCTGTCTTTTCCGCCGCCATGAAGGCATCGCCGTCACCGGTCAGCAGTGCCTGCACCACCGGGTGTTCAGGCTCGTAGCTTTGCAGCAGCACCTTGCCCGGCTTTTCCGCCCTGCCCGCGCGGCCTGCCACCTGCACCAGTTGCTGGTAGGTGCGTTCGCCTGCGCGCAGGTCCCCGCCCCTTAGGCCAAGGTCCGCGTCCACAACGCCCACCAGCGTCAGGTTGGGGAAATGGTAGCCTTTGGTCACAATCTGGGTGCCGATCACGATATCCAGATGCCCGCCCGCGATTTCCTTCACCACTGCCGCCGTCTGGGAGGGGCTCATCATCGTGTCGCTGGTCATCACGCTGGTGCGCGCGGTGCTGAAACGTTTGCTGACTTCCTCGAACAGGCGCTCCACGCCCGGGCCGCAGGCCACCAGACTGTCCTTGCTGTCACACGTTGGGCAGGCCTCGGGAATCGGCTCCATATGGCCACAGTGGTGACACTGCAGTTCCTGGCGGAAGCGGTGTTCCACCAGCCAGGCAGAACAACTGGGGCATTCAATCCTGTGCCCGCAGGTGCGGCAGAGCGTGAGCGGCGCATAGCCGCGACGGTTGAGGAACAGCATCACCTGTTCGCCCGCCGCCAGTGTCTCTTCAATCTCGCGCACCAGAATGGGCGACAGCCAGGTGCCTGCCTCTGGCGGTTCGGCGCGCATGTCGATGGCGCGCATTTCCGGCAGCACCGCAACACCGTGGCGTTCGCGAAGCTTCAGCACGGTATATTTGCCCTCGTCCGCATTCACCTGCGTCTCAAGGCTTGGGGTCGCGCTCGCCAGCACAACAGGGCATTCCGCCAGCATCGCCCGCACCACCGCCATGTCGCGCGCGTGGTACATAACCCCCTCTTCCTGCTTGAAGGATGGGTCGTGCTCTTCATCCACCGTGATGAAAGCCAGCTTCTTGAACGGCAGGAACAGCGCGGACCGCGCACCCACCACCACGCGGGCATCGCCCGTGGCAATCGCCCGCCAGGCACGCCGACGCTCTGCCTGCCCCACTTCCGAATGCCACACCACCGGCGCCACACCGAAGCGGGCCTCGAAACGCTCCAGCCACTGGGACGTGAGCGCTATCTCAGGTACCAGCACCAGCACTTGCGTGCCCTTTTCCTGCAGGGCTTCGGCGAGGCCTTCGAAATAGACCTCTGTTTTGCCTGAGCCGGTGATGCCGTCCAGCAGGAACGGCTTGAAGCCGCCTTCCCACACGGCGGCGCGAATCGCCTCCGCCGCTTCCGTCTGCTCACCCGACAGTTTTGGGCCTTTCAGGCTGATGTCCGGCTGCGGGTATGGCTGATCGACGCTGATATCAAGTGCCACCAGCGCGCCTGCGTCCGCCAGCCCCCGCACCACGCCGTCAGATACGCCCGCGAGCGAAGCCACCTCAGGCGCCATGCGCGGCTTGCCGTCAGAGAGCACCTTCATAACCGCCTCCCGCGCCGGGGTCATGCGGATACCGTCTGGCATTTCAGCCGCGAGGGCATAATGCCGTTTCTCCGGCACGTCCCCGAACGCGGACGGGGCCGACAGACACATCCTGAGCACTGCGCCCTGGCTTGAGAGCGTATAGGCCGATACCCAATCGACGAATCGCATCAAATCATCCCGGAAGGGCGGTACATCAATGATGCGTTCCACCGGCTTCAGCTTGGATAGGGGAAAGGTCTTGCCGCCACCCTTGGTGGGCCACACCACACCGATGGCCTTGCGGCCCGAAAGCGGCACCTCCACCACCACGCCGGGTTCCAGGCGGTCACGCAGGTCATCAGGCACGCGGTAATCAAGGGGGCCAGCAAGCGGCAGGGGCAAAAGCACGCTGATGCGCGCGCCTGCTTCCTCGCTCACCATGTCCTGATCCTTGAAAAGTTGCGCCTGCGTCACGCGGTAAGACCTCTGAGACTGTCTAATCTGTGCATATGCCCTGAAGGGCGACCATTCCGAGCCACCATAGGCATTAATAGCCGCCACAGCAATTGCGCCAAAAGCAACCCGCAAGGAAATATTAATAAGCTTAGCTTATAATTATCCTTGCTTATGAAATTCATCACCCCATATAAGGCGCCATGAAACAGGAAAAATCCCATAACCCGTTTGTCTTTCAGGCCGGTGATCTGTTCCGCCTGGTCCGCCAGAGCTTTGAAGCTGAAGAAGAGCTGGACGTCACCCGCGCCCAGGCCAAGATGCTGATTTCCGTCTGGCGGAACCCGGGCATTACCCAGCAGGCGCTGGCCGCCCGGCTGGATATCGCCACCATGAGCGTGTGCCGGCAGGTGGACGCCCTGGAAGCGCGCGGCATGATCGAGCGCCGCACGGACGCGAAGGACCGCCGCATCCGCCGCCTCTATATCACCGAGAAGACAGACCCCGTCATCCGCCCCATGCTGGAGCGGATCGACCGTATCTCAGACCTTTTCCTGTCGTCCCTGTCGAAAGCGGAGCGCGAGACGCTGCTCAAGCTGATGGACCGTGTCATCACAGACGCCAGCCAGCGACGGGCCGACCAGACCGCGAGTAACAAACAATGAAGCGTATCCTCCTTTATATCAGTGTCCCCACCCTGATCGCCATGGCTGCCGCCATGGTTTACCTGTCGGGTGGGCGCATGATCACCACCGACAATGCCTATGTGCGCACCGGTATTCTGACGGGCGCGGCCCGCATCTCGGGCGAAGTGCGCACCGTGCTTGTTGAACGCAACCAGCATGTGAACGCGGGCGACGTGATCGCCGAACTGGATGACGCCGACGCACAGGTGAAGCTTCTGGAGGCGCAGGCCGGTATCGTCAGCGCCCGCAACCTTGTGGCCGCCGTCCGCGCCAACCACCGCCAAAGCCTTGCGGCCATCGCCAAAGAGGAAGAAGTGCTGGCATTCGAACAGCGGGAGCTGAAGCGCGCCGAAGCACTGGCGAAGGACCAGAACATCTCTGAAGCGTCGCTCGACAACCACCGCCACAAAGTAATGGAATCCGAGCGCCAGC
>JBNKYQ010000053.1:0-291 GCA_050300975.1 Kordiimonas sp. | reverse complement strand
CTCAGGGAAGCCGCCAACATGGCGCTCACGCAACTGGGCGGCAACCCCGACCTGGAGACCGACCAGCACCCGATGGTGCTGAAGGCCAAGGCCGCCGTGCGCTCCGCTGAAGTGCTGCTGGACCACCACAAGGTGCGCACCCGCACGGGCGGCACCATCACGCAGATCGACCTGCACCCGGGCGAATATGTCGCCGCCGGTTACCCGATCTTTGGCCTGACGGTGGACAATGACCTGCGCGTTGAAGCCAACCCCAAGGAAACAGACCTGACCTTCGTGAAGGTAGGCCAG
>JBNKYQ010000052.1:0-13473 GCA_050300975.1 Kordiimonas sp. | reverse complement strand
GTTAACCTTTCTGATGAAGCAATTGAAGGAGCAAAGAAAGAGATCACAGGTTCATTTGGCAATGAATATCTTGAAATCAGGAAATTCAAGACCAAATCAAAGTCTGCCCAGGAAGCGCACGAAGCCATCCGCCCGACTGACCCTATGCGCACGCCTAGCGAAGTTGCCCACACGCTGGATGCGGACGAGAAGAAGCTTTATGAACTGATCTGGCGCCGGACCATCGCGAGCCAGATGGAAAGCGCGGTTGCGGAACGCACCACGGTAACCATCATGAACGCCGACCAGTCTGCTGAACTGCGCTCCACCGGCACCATCATCCAGTTCGACGGCTTCCTGTCCGTTTACCAGGAAGGCAAGGATGACGAAGGCGATGAGGATGAAACCCGCCTGCCGATGATCAAGGAAGGCGAAGTGCTGACCCTTGAAGGCGTCGAGCCAAAACAGCATTTCACCGATGCACCACCACGCTTCACCGAAGCAAGCCTAGTGAAACGCATGGAGGAGCTGGGCATCGGCCGCCCGTCCACCTATGCATCGATCCTGTCGGTGCTGCGAGACCGCAATTATGTGCATATGGAGCGCAACCGCTTCATCCCGGACGATAAGGGCCGCCTGGTTACAGCGTTCCTTGAGAAATTCTTCACCCGCTATGTGGAATATGATTTCACGGCGAACCTTGAAGAACAGCTCGACCATATTTCTGCCGGCGAAGAAGACTGGAAGAAGGTCCTGGCCGAATTCTGGGAAGCCTTCAAGCCGAAGACCGAAGAAATTATTGGCGTCCGGAATGCCGTGGTAATCGACGCCCTTGATGAGTTCCTGGAGCATATGATGTTCCCGGAAGCCAAGGAAGGCGGCGAAGACCCGCGCAAATGCCCGAAATGTGCGGATGGCCGCCTGGGGCTGAAGACCAGCCGTTATGGCGCCTTCATCGGTTGTTCCAACTATCCGGAATGCGGCTATACCCGCCAGTTCGGTAACAAGGGCGATGACGGCGACGGCAATTCGGACGAACCAGCCAACCTGGGCGACGATCCGGAGACCGGCGAACCGATTTCCATCCGCACCGGACGTTTTGGCCCCTATATTCAGGTGGGCGAAGCCGTAAAGGGCGAGAAGCCCAAGCGTGCCAGCATCCCGAAGGATATCGACCAAGCGGACATCGACCTTGAGAAGGCGCTCGCGCTCCTCTCTCTCCCGCGCGAGATTGGCGCACACCCGGAAGACGGCAAGCCGATCACCAGCGCCATTGGCCGCTATGGCCCCTATGTAGCGCATGACGGCACCTATGCGAAGCTGCAGTCCTCTGAGGAAGTCTTTACCGTGGGCCTCAACCGCGCCGTATCACTGGTGGCAGACGCCAAAGCCAAAAAAGGCGGCGGCAAGACGGTGCTGAAGGAGCTGGGCGAACACCCGGAAGACGGTGATGCCGTGCGCGTTCTGGACGGCCGCTATGGGCCTTACGTCAACCACAAGCGTACCAACGCGACGCTACCGAAGGGCACAGAGCCCGAGAGCGTAACGCTTGAGCAGGCGCTCGAGTGGCTGGCGGCCAAAGCCAAGAAGCCGGCGAAGAAAAAAGCACCCGCGAAGAAAAAGGCCCCAGCCAAGAAGAAAGCAGCGCCTAAGAAAAAGGCCTCCTAACCAGCCCCAGTCATTCCGGCGAAGGCCGGAATCTTTTGGGCATAAAAGCTTTGCCTGACAAAGATTCCGGATCGCGCTACGCTTGTCCGGAATGACAAAGATGCTTCCCCGAAAGGACACCGCCCTTGGCGCGTAAAACAGAACCCGGCCAGATACCCACAAAAGAAGAAATCATGGAGTTCATCCGCGGTTTCGAGGGCGGCAAGGTCACAAAACGCGATATCGCCCGCGCCTTTGGCGTGAAAGGGCCGGACAAGGTGCATCTGAAGAAAGCCCTGAGAGAGCTTTCCGAAGACGGCATTCTTTCCAAGGACACCAGCCATGCGCTGAGGCCCGCTGACCGCCTGCCCGGCGTGCAGGTGGTTGAATTCGCAGGCCTTACCAAACAGGGTGAGGTGATGGTCAAGCCCGTCAACTTTGAGGGCGGCGGTGAAATCCCACGCATTTTCCTGAAGGAAAAGAAGCGTGGCCGCGGCAAAGGTGGCCCTGCCCTGGGCCCCGGTGACCGGGCGCTGGTGCGCCTGACGCACATCAAGGACGAGCCACCCACCTACAAGGCCATGGTGCTGAAAGTGCTGAAGCCGGCGCCGCGCGCCATCATGGGCATCTTCCACGGCAATGAGAACGGTGGCCGCATCCACCCGGTGGACAAGAAGAACCGCGACGAATATTGGGTGGACCGCGATGACACGGCTGGCGCCAAGGACGGCGAGCTTGTGCTGGCCGACCCGGTCAACAGCCGCCGCCAGATGGGCCCCAAGCGCGCCCGCGTGAAGGAACGGCTGGACGATATTTCAAGCGCCAAGGCGATCAGCATGATCGCGATCCACGCGCACGATATCCCCTACGAATTCCCGGACGAGGTGATCAAGGAAGCCGAAGCCGCCAAACCTGTGGGCCTGAAGGGCCGCACGGACCTGCGCGACATTCCGCTGATCACCATCGACCCCGCCGACGCCCGCGACCATGATGATGCCATCTGGGCCGAACCCGACCCGGACCCTGAAAATGAAGGCGGCTGGCATACGATTGTCGCCATCGCAGACGTTGCCCACTATGTGACGCCCGAGAGCAAGCTGGACCGCGAGGCGCTTAAGCGCGGCAACAGCTGCTATTTCCCGGACCGCGTGGTGCCCATGCTGCCCGAAGCCCTGTCTGCGGACCTCTGCAGCCTGATGCCGGGCGTGGAGCGCGCCTGCATGGCCGTTCACATGTGGTTCGATGCATCCGGGCGCAAGATTCGCCACAAGTTTGTGCGCGGCCTGATGAAAAGCGCCGCGAATGTGAGCTACACGGAAGCGCAGGCCGCCATCGACGGTAGCCCGAGCGACCTGACTGGCCCGATCCTGGAGCCTGTCCTGAAGCCGCTCTGGGGCGCCTTCAAGGCGATCATGGAAGCCCGCGCCAAGCGCGAGCCGCTTGACCTGGATCTGCCGGAACGCAAGGTCGAGATCAACGATGAAGGCCATGTCACGGCGATCACACTTCGCGAGCGGTTTGACGCCCACCGGGTGGTTGAGGAAATGATGATTTCCGCCAACGTCTGCGCGGCAGAGGAGATGGAAAAGCACCGTCTGCCAACCATGTACCGCATCCATGAAGAGCCGCCGATGGACAAGCTTGAGAGCCTGCGGGACTTCCTGTCCACCATGGACCTCAATCTGGCCAAGGGGGCGGTGATGATGCCGCGGCTCTTTAACGGCATCCTCCATAAGGTGAAGGACACGCCGCAGGAGCACCTGATCAACGATGTCGTGCTCCGCTCCCAGACACAGGCCTACTATGGCCCCGACAATATGGGCCACTTCGGCCTTGCCCTGCCCCGCTATGCCCACTTCACGTCGCCGATCCGCCGCTACGCCGACCTGATCGTCCACCGTGGCCTGATCCGTGCCCTCAAGCTGGGCAAGGACGGCATGACGGACCTCGAGATCGAGGAACTGGCCGCGATTGGCGAGCAGATATCAAGCACTGAGCGCCGCGCCATGGCTGCGGAACGCGACAGCACGGACCGCTATCTGGCCAACTATCTGTCGGACCACGTAGGTGAGGAATTTGTCGGACGAATCACTGGTGTGACTCGATTCGGATTGTTCGTGAACCTGGAGCCATCCGGCGGCGATGGCCTGATCCCCATCTCGGACATCGGCGCTGACTTCTATGAGCTTGATGAAGCTCATCACCGGCTCGTAGGTGAGCGTTTCGGCGAGGTTTTCCGCCTGGGCGACGGGGTGGAAGTGCGGCTTGAGGAAGCAAACAAGTTCACTGGCGGGCTGAAGCTGTCGCTGGTGGGCGAAGGCAACCTGCCTGATTTTGTTGAGAAAGGCGGCAACCGCGCGGCCAAGCTCAGTCGCCGTCACGACCGGCCGAAAGGTGCCAAGGGCGGCAAGCCCCGGGGCAAGGGCCGGGGCGGCAGCAAGCCGGGAAAACCCGGCACCAGCCGCCGCAGGCGCTGATTACCCGTCATGCTGAACTTGTTTCAGCAACCACAAAAAAATGAAGATAACATCTTCGGCCGATCAGATAGATGGACCCTGAAACAAGTTCAGGGTGACACTTGGTATGGGTTTCTGCGGCCTATGGGACTCACCGGTCAAGCCGGTGAGTGACGAAGGCCTAGTAGGTAACAATCACTATTCTTGCTTGATCCAACGGCCCGCCGGGATGCGACGGGTCAGGTAACTCTCGCCCAATGCTGGGCGTACGGCAACCGCAGCGCCCTGGCCGTCCACTTCAAACACCAGTTTTTCGCCTTCCTGTTCGCCCACAAAGAGAGCTTCGGCTCCGGAGATGAACTTCAGCCCCACCTTGAACCGACCATGAGCTCGGGCGAACAGCAAGCGACCCTCCTCGACCACCTCCAACGACAGGCCTTCCGGGCCCGTGTAGACGCCAACAAGGGCTTGCAGCGCCTGAGCAGGCATCTCGTACGCGGGGATGAACTCTGTCGTCAGGGTGGGCAAGATATCGTAGCCGTGAAGGCCACCAAAACGCTCGAAGTTCGTCGGAAAATTCTCGCGGACGATGCTGTTCAACTCGGCGTCCTTGATCATGCCGTCCACCGGCACCCCTGCGTCAAAAAGCGCACCAATTCGGGCTACAAACGCCTGCCTGATCTTCTTTTCATGCAGGATGTCGGCGCGGCCAAAGCCAACACGCCCCGCGTAAGCGCCTGAAACAAAGATGGTATTGTCGTCCGCTTCCTCAAGCGCTCGGTCCAGGCCCTTGAAGTAGCCCGTCAGCCCCCATGGGCCCATCACCCCGAACCAGTCTGCACGAAAGCTGTCTGCCATGAAGGTTACATTGGCCTTCTCAAGGCGGATATTCACGTGCGGGAAGGAATGCCCGCCGCTTCTGTAGGCCGTGATGGTATCGCTTCCAAACCGGAAGGAGATGCTGTCCTTGAACAGAAGGTCGTGGAAGACCGGCTCATAGCTTGGGTTACGCGGCGCATAAAGAACGTCTTCCTGCGCCATGACCAGCGCGCCCTTTTGGGCGAAATACTCATTCCCCAGGACGTTATAGAAGTCCCAGTTGCTGTTGATGACATGGGTCACCGGTTTGTCTGAAAGGGTCTTCAGCGTGGCTTCAAGCGCCTCTGAATCATCAGCCATCATTGAATTGATCAGGAGGAGACCGTCCTCGCCCACAACCACACCCATGTTGTTGCCCACGCCAGGCTCCCACATGCGGGTCAGGACATAGACATTGTCCCTGATCTTGTGGACCGCGAAGGGACTGTCGCCTTCAGCCGACGCGGCGGCGCCTAACAGCAATAGAGACACCACAAGTAACGCACGTAGAATAACCATAAATCCCCCACCAAAACTGTCTTATAGGCAGGCCAGAAACTGGAAAGCCTGCCTAAATATCTGAAATACATTGGAAATGCATACGCGCAGACGCGCGCCAGACAGGTCATGCCTGATGCTTGGCGCATCGTCCAATAACAGATTAATGCTATAAGATAACAAAACCGTTATCAGGGAAGTGCCGCGATGCGGTGCCCTAGAGAATACCCAGCTTCACGAACACGTCCGCCACGTCATCGGCGAAGTTCGCCCCCTTCCGTAGCACCGGCACGTCAGCCGGCAGGTCGGTGTATTTCTCTTTCTGGCTGGTGGCAATCAGCGCAACGGGAATGTCGCGCGTGCTTGGCATCGCCTTCAGGGCGCACGCCAGGTCAATGCCCGTCAGTTCCGGCATCACGCGGGAGACAATCACCGCGTCCGGGCGCATGGAAGGGATCAGCTGGATTGCGTCCATCGTCGACGCCACGTTGATCATGCGGTAGCCGCACTCAAGAAGCTCACGGGTGACAATCTTGGTGGCGATCCCTGGCTCCATCACCAGCATCACCTCGATGTCAGTGACCGTGATATCGCCCACATTGAAGCCACCCTTGTTCGGCAGCTTGCGCATCATCTGCGAGACATCGATCTCGCGGTTCTGGATGAAGGCTTCGAGACACTCGGCCATGCGATCAGCGTAAAACAGGATGTCCTTGCATGATTCGACCGTCAGTTCCTTCATGTTGAAGAAATAGTCCTCAAACCGGTGACACATCACCTTCAGGGACTTCATCTCGAAGCTTTGCGCCACGGACTTCAGCGAGTGCGCCTCCAGACGGATGGCGGCCAGCGCGTCACCGCCCTTGATGATGCCGTTCTGGAAATCCTGCACGGCTTCCGTGAGGTTCCTCAGGCGGTCTTCAACCGTATCAATGGCTTCGGTGCGGAGTTCTTCAAGAAGATCATGATCTGTGGTGGACATATACTGGCCTTTAATCTCTGTGCTACCCATTCTTGTGGCATATAAAAGGTTACCCGAGCGTTAGCATTTTCAATTAGTTTTGCAAGAGCCACGGAAAATAATGTAAATTCCAAGAAACAGCGCTTGACTTATGGCCCGGTGTGGGTATTTTGCGCGCTCAACGTGGTCGTCGTCAAAGCGGCCTGGAACAATGTTTTCTTGGAGTTAAATAGATGGCAAAGCCGTCCAGCATCAAGATCAAGCTGCTTAGCACTGCGGACACTGGTTACTTCTACGTAACCAAAAAGAACCCGCGGACACTGACCGAGAAAATGGTCCTGCGCAAGTATGACCCGGTTGTTCGCAAGCACGTAGAATTCAAGGAAACTAAGATCAAGTAATCTTGGTTTTCGAATTGATCTTAAAAGCGCCGCGCCCCACCATAGGCTGCGGCGTTTTTTATTGCCCTCTTCCCGGTCGGGTGACGCAAATAAAAAAAGCCGGGTCAAAACCCCGGCCTGGACTGTAAGCTGCGCAGCCTATTCCGGGCTAGCGGTTGGCTTCGGCGATAATCACCTTGTTGCGGCCTTGTTCCTTGGCCTCATAGAGCGCCTTGTCCGCGGCTTCGAGAAGCGCTGCCGGGCTCTGCCCTTCCGTACTGGTGGAAACCCCGATCGAGACGCTAATGGTCAGCGGGCCATCCGCGGCACCCACATCAAAGGGGTTGTCGCAGACTTCCTGGCGCAAGCGGTCACCGATCATGAAGGCCCAGTCGGTCGGCGTTTCGGGCATCATCACCACGAATTCTTCGCCGCCGTAACGCGCGGCCAGGTCAACGCCGCGGATGTTCTTGCCAATCCGGTTAGCGAATTCCTTCAGCACAAGGTCACCGACCGCGTGGCCATAGGTATCGTTCACCTTCTTGAAATGGTCGATGTCCATCATCAGGACGCTAAGCGCCTTGCCGGACTTCTGCGCCGCCTGCAGGCGGGTTTCAAGGTGGCTTGTCAGATAGTGACGGTTATAGAGGCCGGTCACCGCATCTGTGGTGGCCAGTTGCATCGACAGGTGGAAGTTTTCCCACAGCTTGTCGGCGTAGCGCTTGCGCTTCAGCTGTGTCTTGACCCTTGCGAGGAACTCCATCCGGTCCACGGGGCGCACCACATAGTCGTTCACGCCCATCTCGAGCGCGCGCACCAGAAGCTTGGTGTTACCGTCATCCACCATCACCAGAATCGGCACATGGCGCGTTTCCTCGAACGAACGCAGTTTCGAACATACCCGAAGGCCGTCTGTGTTGCGCATCGTGAGGCTCACGATAATCAGATCGAAATTCTTTTCGCGGGCCCGCTCGGCTGCGTCTTCACCGCCAGCCATGAAGGTCAGCTCGCCGACGCCTTCAAGGGCGCGCGCGATACGCTCCATCACCCGCTCCTGCTCGTCCACGATCAGGATCGAGCCATCAGTAGGCGCGTCGACTTCAAGCGTTGGTTCTTCCTCGTTTTCCCACCCCAGGCTGGCACCCGTGGCTTCGCGGTTCCGAAGCTCATCCATCATGACCTTCAGACGCACCAGCGAGCGAACCCGGGCGAACAGCGCCAGGTCCTGCACAGGTTTGGTGAGGAAGTCATCGGCGCCGGCTTCAAGCCCTGCCACCCTGTCGGACGGCTGGTCGAGCGCCGTTACCATAACAACAGGAATATGGGCGGTTGCGGGGTCTGCCTTGATGCGGCGGCAAACCTCGAAACCGTCCATGCCCGGCATCATCACATCCAGAAGGATGATGTCAGGGTGCTCGCGCGAGATTACATCCAGCGCCTCTGGGCCGCTGAATGCCGTCAATACGTCGAAATATTCGCTTGTAAGCTTGGCTTCGAGAAGCTTGACGTTCGGCGGAACGTCGTCAACCACCAGCACCCGCGCTGTCATCGCACTCTATCCTACGAACTGTTTTACGGTTTCGAGGAAGTGTCCCACGGAAATAGGCTTTGCGATATAGGCCTCGCAGCCGCCTTCTCTGATTTTCTCCTCGTCGCCCTTCATGGCAAAGGCCGTGACGGCAACCACCGGAATCTTCCTGAGGTCTTCGTCTTCCTTCAGCCACTTGGTCACCTCAAGGCCAGAGACCTCCGGCAACTGGATGTCCATCAGAATCAGGTCGGGATTGTGCTCGCGCGCCAGATCAAGGGCCGCCATACCGTCCCGCGTCTGGATCGTCTCATAATCGTGAGCTTCTAAAAGATCGCAAAACAACTTCATATTCAGTTCGTTGTCTTCGACTATCAGGATCTTTTTACCCATACGGTTCCCCTGGCCCCTCCACAAGGCGCTTTGGTTCATTACCCAACCTTTTGGATAATAGTCGCGCTTTCGATAAAAATACAAGCCCGTCAAGGGATTAAAATATAATTTTCCGCGAAAAGGGCGCGCTTGTGCCAAAAAAGTCATTTCCCAGTCGGGCGGAATTTGGGACAATATGCCCAACGCATATAAAAACGACTGCTTGCGAGGCACCTACCATGACCCCCGATACCGCCCAGACCATTGCGCTTCAAAGCGCCGGTTTCATCTTCCAGGAAGACGATATCCGCGACCGTTTCATGGCGCTCTCCGGCGTGGACGTGGACGACATCCGCGCGCGTATCGCCGACCCGGCCTTCCTCGCCTCAGTGCTCGAATTCCTTGTGAATTTCGAACCTGACCTGATCGCCTGCGCCGAAACTCTGGGAGAGAAGCCCGAGACTCTGGTTACCGCTTGGCGGGCACTTGGCGGCGGCGAAGGGCAGGAATGGTAAGGCCATGACAAATGTAGCCGACCTGGTCGCCAGCATTGATCCTCATCGCCCTCTTCTCCTGTTGGACGCAGACGAAGTGCTGCTGCGCTTCGTTGAGCGGCTGGAACAGTATCTGCTGACCCAGGGGGTCGAGCTCCGGCTGACCAGCTTCCAACTCAGCGGCAACATTTATCCGCTCGGTAGCGACACGCCTGTGCCGGGAGGCCATGTACGCGACCATATCGCCGGTTTCTTTGATGCCTGCGTAGACGACGTGCCGCTGGTAGACGGCGCCTTGCACGCGCTCGACCACCTGCGCGATCACTACCAGATTGCGATTCTCTCAAATGTCCCCAGCCGCTGCCGCGCCCGCAGGGAGGCGAGCCTGAAGGCGCAGGGGCTGGATTTCCCGGTCATAGCAAACAAGGGCGACAAAGGCCCGGGTGCGAAGGAAATGGCTGATGCCGTTCGCGCCCACACCGTGTTCGTGGACGACCTTCCGCCCCAGCATGCGTCTGTCGCCGCACATGCGCCGGACATTCATAGGGTGCATTTCATTGGAGACCCGAGGCTTGCGGCCCTCATCGGCAAAGCGCCCGACGCCCATGTCCGTTTCGATGACTGGCCTGCGCTTGGCGCGCACCTCACTGCGCTGGCGGAAGGGCGCCAGTCATGACACCCGCCGGCACCGCCCGCCCCAGCCTGTGCCGGGTTTGCCTGCACCAGTATGAAGGTGGGAAAATATGCCCGAAGTGCGACAGACCAAGGACTATTTCGCATCCGGAACTGTTTGACCTGACCATCGCGCACATCGACTGCGACGCCTTCTACGCCTCGATTGAGAAGCGCGACAACCCGGAGCTGGCTTCGAAGCCCGTGATGATCGGCGGCGAGCACCGGGGTGTTGTCTCAACCTGCTGTTATATCGCCCGTATGAACGGCGTCCGCTCAGCAATGCCCATGTACAAGGCGAAGAAGCTGTGCCCGGATGCCGTGATCCTGAAGCCGCGCATGAGCCATTATCAGGCCGTAGGCCGCCAGGTGCGCGAGATGATGCGGGACCTGACCCCACTTGTGGAACCCCTGTCGATTGATGAAGCCTTTCTCGACCTGACGGGCACGGAACGGCTGCACAAATCATCTCCTGCCCGGCTTCTGGCCAAGTTCGCACTGGATGTGGAGCGCGAGGTGGGGATTACCGTGTCCATCGGCCTTGCCGCCAACAAGTTCCTCGCAAAGCTGGCATCCGACATGGACAAGCCGCGCGGCTTCACGGTGATCGGCGACAGCGACAAGACGGCCGTTCTGGCGGGCCTGCCGATCACCCGCATCTACGGCATCGGCGCCAAATCCGCCAAGGCCCTCGAAAAAGACGGCCTGACACAAATCAGCCAGCTTCAGGACATGGAGGAAAGCACCCTGATCCGCCGCTACGGCGAGACGGGCCAACGGCTCTACCGCCTGTCGCGCGGTATCGACGGCAGGCGCGTGAGCGCCGAGAGCGAGACCAAGAGCGTCTCCAGCGAACGCACGCTCGACAAGGACCTGGCGGACTACGACGCGCTCGAAGCGAAGCTATGGCCCCTGTGCGAAACTGTCTCATCTGACCTGAAGCGCAAGGACCTTGCGGGTATCACCATCACGCTCAAGCTTAAAACCAGCATGCACCGCATCATTACCCGGTCGCGCACCATCTCTGGCCCGACCCAGCTTGCAGGCACCATTTTCGAGATTGGCCAGCAACTGCTATGCCCGCTTACAGACGGCACGCCCTACCGCTTGATTGGGATCGGGGTCAGCCATTTCAGGCCGCTTGCGGAAGCGGATCAGCCCGACCTGATTGAGCCCGCACGCACCAAACGCCAGACGGCCGAGAAGGCCATGGACGCCCTACGCGGCAAATTTGGCACAGCCGCCATCATGAAGGGGCGCAGTTCTCTCCCGGCAAAAGATGCCTCCCCATCCCGCAAGAAATAGAAAACCTATATATTTCAACGGGATAAATATCCCCAATCCGTGGCATAGCTCTTGCTAGTCTTTCCCCGAATGACCAACGTTTGGAGAGACGCATGATCGAGCAGTCAAAAAACAAGCTGAACGACAAGGCAGTGATCAATCCCTATGTCAGCAACCTTGCAAGCAAGCTTATGCAGACGGCGGCCAATGCCGAAATGAAGTTTGATAGCGCCGGCTGGCAACTGATTACCGAAGTGTTGAGCTTTGCGGCCGCCGCCGAACAGCGCATGTCGGAACAACAGGAGCGCATCTCATTCCTGGAACAGCTATCGGTCACCGACGAACTGACCGGCATTCCGAACCGCCGCGGCCTCAGGACTGCGCTGGGCCAGACGCTTGCGTCCGCCGGTCGTCACGGCGAAGAAGGTGTGCTGGGCTTTATTGACTTGGACGGCTTCAAGGACATCAATGATGTTCATGGCCACATGGCAGGCGACGCGGTCCTTCGTTTTGTTGCCAAGGCACTCAAGCAGCACACGCGTCCGTCGGACACAGTGGCGCGTATTGCAGGCGACGAGTTTGCCATCATCCTGAAGCGCTGTACGGCTGATCAGGGACTGAAGCGCCTTCGGACGCTGCAGAAGGAAATCAATGCTGGTAAAGTCCGCTATGGCGGCGCCACCATTCCGGTGAAATGCTCCATCGGCGTGCAGGCGTTTGACGGCACCACCGATCCGGCCGCCCTGATTGAGGCGGCTGACCAGGCCATGTATCACGACAAGCAGACCCGCAAGGGCGCGCACCTGAAGTCGGCCTAGGGCCGCCCAAAATACCCGCAAAAGGGCCTTCAAGGCCCTTTTTTTATGCGGGGTCGTTTGCTATAAGAACTTAACTTTCTTAGGTTTTTCTAGTGTTTGGACATCCTTATGAGCATTGAAGTACGCCTTTCCGATCTTGGTATCGACCTGCCAGAACCCGTGGCCCCTGTGGCCAACTATGTCCCTTTTGTCCAAAGCGGCAATCTGGTCAGCATTTCTGGCCAGATCCCAATGCGGGACGGCAAGCTCGTGTTTGAAGGCAAAGTGGGCGACACGGTCTCTGAAGACGACGCCAAATCAGCTGCCCAACTGTGCGCCATCAACCTGATCGCCCAGATGAAAGCGGCGTGTGGTGGTGACCTGGAGCGCGTTGTACGTGTCGTGAAGCTTGGCGGCTTCGTGAACTGCGTTGACGGTTTCGGTGGCCAGCCACAGATTATCAATGCCGCGAGTGACCTTATGGTCGATGTGTTCGGCGATGCTGGTCGCCACAGCCGGTCGGCGGTTGGCGTAAACGCCCTGCCACTGAACGTGCCCGTAGAAATTGACGCTCTGGTCGAAATCAAGGACTGACATGGCAAACAATGCGAGCCGCGAATTTCCCTGGCTGACGGAAAAAGATGTAGCTCACCGCGGGCTGCATAAGCCCGGCACGGTGGCGGAAGAAAACACCGTTGCTGCGGTGTCTGACGCCGTGCATGCGGGCTATGCCGTTGAGATTGACGTTCGCGCCACGGGCGACGACATTATTGTCGTGTTCCACGATGATGCGCTCGACCGCATGACTGATGGCAATGGCCCTGTCAGCGCGTGGGGGTTCCAGCAACTGAAGAAATTCACGGTGGGCAAAAGCGGCAAACCGATCCCCAGCCTGCCGGATGTGATGGACGCTGTTGATGGCCACGTGCCACTTTTTATCGAGATCAAATCTCACCCCAAGATGGATATCCAGAAGCTGTGCGCAGGGGTGCGCCATTCATTTGAAGGCTATCTCGGGCCGGTGGCTGTGATGTCTTTCGACCCGCGTATCGTGCACTGGTTCAAAACCTACATGCCGAAATACGCCCGGGGCCTGGTCATAGGCCGCGAAGTGCTGCTTGGGGTCAGGAAGCGGCTGGCGCTGCAGCTGGCCGTGCACAAATGCAAACCGGATTTCCTGGCCTGCGACATCAACCTGCTGCCGAACACCTATTGCACCAAGTGGCGGGAAAAGGGAAAACCGCTTCTGACCTGGACAGTGCGCGACGCCCAGCTAGAGGCCATCGGACGCGAGCATGCAGACGCGCTGATCTTCGAGGCCCCTGCCGTGGTGGGCGAGGACTTGTAGCATGGCTGACGGGGCCCAAATCCAGGCTTCCTTCGCAAACAGCATCACTGAGATCGGCCGCGACGCGTGGGATGCCTGCGCGGGCACGGACAACCCGTTCCTGACCTATGATTTCCTTCAGGCGCTTGAGGAAAGCGGCTGCGCGGCGGCCGAGACCGGCTGGCAACCCTATCACGCGCGCATTAGCCTTGATGGTGTC
>JBNKYQ010000051.1:0-13604 GCA_050300975.1 Kordiimonas sp. | reverse complement strand
ACCTTGAGCACGATCTGCAGCGTGGATTCCGCCGCGATCCGGTTCAGGATGACAGGGTCATACTCCGGGTCCAGGCACACCAGACTGAAGGCCATCACCTGCGCTGCGTCATCCATCAAGTGCAGTTCGTCCTTGTCTCGATTATCTTCGATATAGGTCAGGTGCTGCGCCGCCAGCATGCGCACCAGCTCGGCCCGCTTGAGCATGAACTGCATGGACTTGGCAGTCTGGTTTTGCTCAGTGGGCTGCGGCGGTGCATCCTGCGCGGCTGCAAGCGGCGTCGCCAAAAAATACGCGGCGGCGACAGCGGTGGTGATCAGCTTTTTCATGGAGAAACCTTTCCATTTCTTATTATGGTTACTGTCATAGCATTGTTTTGGCTGGGCGAAACATGCTAATTCGCGCGGGTGGCTTTGCCCACTTAGGGGCGTACCAAGGACTGAAAGAAAGAGTGCATGGAAATTTATGTGGATGCGGACGCCTGCCCGGTGAAGGAAGAGGTGCTGAAGGTTTCCTACAGACATGACCTTATTGTTCATCTGGTTTCCAACGCTTGGCTGCGCCTGCCTGTGGGAGACAATGTGAAAAAAGTGGTCGTGGGTGACGCGTTCGATGCCGCCGATGACTGGATTGTGGAGCATGCGGCGGCGGGCGATATCTGCATCACTGGCGATATCCAGCTGGCGGCCCGCCTGCTTGAGAGCGGCGCTGTGGTGTTGGGGCATAATGGCAAACCCTTCACGACGGACAATATCGGCATGGCGCTGGCCATGCGCGAGCTCAAGTCACAGCTCAGGGACATGGGGGCGGACCGTGGTTTCAACGCCAGCTTCTCGCAGAAGGATCGGTCCCGCTTCCTGTCCGCGCTCGAGCTGGCGGTTCAGAAAGGCAAGCGCGCCTGACAGTCCGCTAGCGGTTGAACCCTCAACAAAAAACGGCGCAAGCCATTGGCCGCGCCGCTTTCCGGACATATGTCTAACCCCCTAGACTTTGATGTCGATCTTGAGGCCCTTGCCGCTGACGGTGTGGGGCGCTTCAAGTTTTACCTTGCTCTGAGGTACATCTTTGAGATCCAGCTTGGCGCCGCCACCGCTTTTTTGTGATGCGATTCCTGCGGTATTCAATTGCAGGGCAGGGCCAGATGAAATGCTGCTGATCATAAAGTACTCCTGAACGAATTCTGGTGATTTTCTGTGCTCACAGCGCCTTCATGCCAGAAGCATTTTGCTTTGTGAAGAGATGCATAAAATTTTACCCAGATTACTGATTTTATTTAACTTTTGGTAACCAGCTGGACAGGAAGCGGACACTGTTGCCGCCCATGACCTTGCGGATGTCCTCCTCTGGTATGCCGCGCTTCAACAGCGAGTCGGTAATGGCCCCCACATCGCTTGCCGTGATGGCCTTGACCGTACCGTCCCAATCCGACCCCAAGGCCACATGATCCGCGCCGACAAGCGAGATGCCGTATGCGATGCTTGCAGCAATATCATCGGGCGTGTCGCCGCAGGCCGCCTTGTCCCAGAAGCCGGTGGCAATCAGGCCGCCTTTTTGGGCGATGGCTTTCATCAAGTCATCCGGGAAGTTCCTGGGGGTGTCGCAGTGGCCCCGAAAACCGGTGTGGGACACCACCACCGGGCGTGTCGCGATCTTGAGCGTGTCCCACGCCACCTGCTCTGACGAATGGGCAAGGTCTATGATGATTTCGTGGTCCTCCAGGCGCCGCACCACCTGTTCGCCGAAGTCAGTCAGGCCGCCCTTTGCCTCGCCGTGCAGGGAGCCGCCTAGCCGGTTATCAAAGAAATGCAGCAGCCCCACCATGCGGAATCCGGCAGCATAAAGCCGGTCAATGTTGGCGATATTGCCTTCAAGGGGGTGGGCGCCTTCGGTGCCCAGAAGCGCGCCGACCGGGCGCGCCGCCTGGCCGGTGCGTGCCTCAAGGAAGGTCTGCAGTTCCGCCTGGTTGCGGACCCACATTATGGCGCCGTCTGACCGGCTGATGGCGTCGCCGAGCCTGTCCGCCTGATAGAGCGCGCGTTCAAGCAGACTGTCCCAGGTTTTCACCGGCCAGCCCTGGCCGATCGCCAGGAGGGTGATGTTGTCGCTTGAAGCATCGTTCGACTGCAGGTTCTGGCCGCGCGGGGTTTTGGTGACGGTGGTGAACATCTGCAGGCCCATGTTGCCGTCGCGCATGCGGGGCAGGTCAACATGGCCGCGGTCGTTCCGGGCCAGAAGGTCCCGGTTCCACAAAAATGTGTCTGCGTGCCAGTCCATCACAATAAGCGAGCTGTGGAGCGCTTGTGCGTCCGCGCTAAGCTCGTACGGCCGATGTTCGACCTGCTTGTTCATGCTGCGGTCGGCCATCGGGGCCGCAATCAGCCTCAGGCCAGCATAGCCCGCAAGTAGAAGCAGCAATGCTGCGGTGATAGTTACCTTGAGAAATCGAGCCATAAAAAATCCTCCCCTACATAACTATAGGGGAGGATCTGTGTTTGGCGAGTGCTTGCAGGAGTGCCAAACAAAAGAGTGCTATGCTTCCGCCCGCCACCCTGCTTGAACAGCCAGCCGGTTTGCTATGGCATCAGCCAGGTGGGCCGCGAGCTTGCTCAGGTCGCTGGCAAAGTAGCGGTCGGTGTTCAGGCCATAATCGCGATAGTTCGAACCGGTGTTGATGGTATCCAGGTCGAACGTCTTGTATTGGCCGCTCTCCGGATCAAGAAATTCGACAGTCGCTTTCATGATGCCCTTGGTAGCCCAAGCGGCGTCAACCCCTTTGGCACCAGTTGAAGAAACCCGGCTGTTGAGCGCCGCAAGGGAATGGTCAAGCTGGATCGAGTTGATGGTGACGTGATATTCGGCGCCCTCTATGCCGCGGACGCGGAGGCCGCCGTCAATCATGCGTTCAACCATCGTCAGCAGGTCATACTTCTTGAGACCGTCAAAGGCAGGATGGCGGATGATGCAGTTTCGTTTGCATTGCTTGCCTTCGATTAGGTTGATGCCTTCCTCATAGCGCGACAGGCGGTGGTCATAAGTAACCTTGCCGGTTTGGCCGGGTGCGTCCACGGTGACTGTCACCGTATGTGGGGCGCCCGGCGCCACAGTCGCGGTTGCGGTTGCAGACATTGCTCTGACAGCCTTCGGCGATGGTGTAGCGTTTGGGACTGGCGCGGCACCTGCCACAAGGCCTCTTTCATAGTCCGAGCCGATGCCGGAAACGGCTTTGCTGAAAGCTTCCTGCACCTTCTTGTCGTTGGGCAGGCGTGGCTTGATGGCGCTCAGTGTGAGACGCTTGTCATAGTCGCTGTCGATTGTGGTCGCCGCCTCGATCGCTGCCATCCAGTTCTGGTTATCGAGTGCGCCATGGGAGACGACGGACCCAAGTGCCAGGCGCTTTTCATAGTCGCTGCCGATCTTGGTGATGGCCTTGATGGCGACAGCAGTTGCCTTGCGCGACTGGCCAAGCTGTTCAACGAAGGCGCTCAGCAGCAGGCGCAGTTCATAGTCGCTTTCCATCTCTTTAGCCGCCAGATTGGCAAGGCGTTCCACATTGCTCTCACTCAGTGTCTTGCCGCCAACCGCAGCAGACAAGAGCAGCCGCATTTCATAGTCACTGTCGATCGAGCTTGCGACGTCAATCAGGGATTCCATGGTTTTGTTGTCCGCACCGAAGCGACCGATGTAAGGCGTGAGCAGGAGGCGCAGCTCATAGTCGCTGTCGATCGTGCGGGCCGCCTTCATCACCTTGGGCATCACGCTCTTGTCCAGGGCTTCTTCGTCCAGCAGCAACGACAGGGCAAGGCGCATGTCATAGTCGCTTTCCATTTTTGCAAAGCGGTCAACCAGGTCCTTGATTTCGCCGCGGGAGAGGTCTGCTTTGGCAACAAGGTGGCTGGCATAAAGGCGGGCAACATAATCGCTCTTGATCTGCTCGATTTCTTTCACGACGCCACCCGCGCCCTTGGCTTTGAGGATGCGGTCAACCCGGGCATCGGCGTTCAGGCCAACTTCGCGGACCAGAAGAAGCAGTGTTTCACCCAGCCATTTTTCACCGTCCTTGTCGAAAGCGGCTTTCTTGCCCTTCTTCCAGTAAGTGGTCTCCAGCGTGCCATTCAGGTTTGCAAAACGCACTTTGTGCTTGATGCCGCCGGATTTGGACTGCACTTCCAGCATGGCATCTTCTGCCACCGTTGCGACGGCCTTGTCGTCATCGGTCAGGGTGAAGTGTCCGTCCCAATGCGCCTTGATCTTGCGCGTGCCGTCATGCCAGGTCACCATGCCGCTGCCGTCCACGTCTGTGATGTGGCGGCTTACGTGACCGTCATGATCGCCCGATGACATGTCAAGGCCGAAGGACTCAGCTTCTTCAGCAACAAGACGCGCGTGCTCAGCGACTTCTGCTTCCGCTTCCGCAATGGAAAGACGCATCTCATTGGCGATCTCTTCCTCGGATGGTGCTTCAAGATAGCCAGCTTCCTTGGCTTCCTTGGCCAGCAGGCGGGCCCGTTCGGCTACTTTCTTTCTTTCTTTGATGATGGCGCGTCGCATCTCGGCCTCGATTTCCGCTGCGCTTGGCGGTGTCTCGGGGTGCGCGGAGCTGTTGGCCAAAGCCGCGGTTGGCATCTTGGCGGACAAGGCGTCCGCGAACTGGATACTCGGCAGCCCAAGCGTGATGGCCAGGAGGCCTGTGGCTACAGCGCCCTTGGCCACCATGCCCGATTTTCTGAACGGTTGGCCGCCTGCGCCAATTAGGCGCTCGACCCTGAATTTCAACATTGATTTGTCACCAGCCATTGCTAGTCCCCACTGTATTTGTCGTGTTTGATGTATTTTTGTGGCGCAGGTATAGAGGGCGGCGGCAACGGATTTGGCATCGGCCAAATGGGTTGCTGCCCATTCATCGGCGGAAAGTTCCGCGATGTCTGACAACCGCTTGCGCGCCAGAAGGAACAGCGGTTGAAAGAAAAACAGTCGTGACAGGGCCTGCAAGACCATGAGCATCAGCGGGTCGCGCCGTACCATGTGCGCCACTTCGTGCGCCAGCAAGCTGTTGAGCTCGCTCTCCGGCAGGTCGTCGAAGGCCCAGTCAGGCAAACAGATTTCCCGACGCGGCAGGCATACCGGGCTTTTGATATCGCTTGAGCGGCTGAGGTACGGCACATGCTTGATGCCCGCTGCCGAACAGATGGACCTGAGCGCCTTGTTGGAATTGTCTTCCGCCGGTACGCGCAGCCGGCTGCCCAGCCCTTTGATGGCGAAGGCATAGCCGCCCGCCAGCAACAGAAGCGCAACACCGGCCAGCATCGCCCACGTCAAAGCTGCCAGTTCCTTGGTGCGCAGTGCGCCCAGAAGGTCCCAGAGCGTGGTTTGACGTGGTTCCGCAGCCACGGGTGATGCCTTTGTTTCCGCTTCAGTGGACGCAGGCTTTTGGGCCACAGTTGGCTGGTCACCCACCGGCTGTATCAGTATCCGAGTTGGTTGGGGCTGGCTTTGTTGTGGCAATGCCTCACGGGCTTCCATTGGGGCAGGGTTAAGCATTGGCACCATGCCCGCGAGCGGACGGCCTTCATTGAATTCCTGCACCAGTGCGGCTGTCTTTTCATGATCGATGGTGATCGGTTTGGAGATCCAGTCCCCGATGGGCAACAGCGCCACAAAGGAACCGGCTATCGCCAGCTTCCAGGCCATGTCGGCCAGGTCAGGCGTGTTCAGCAGCCGGGTCTTTTCCATCAGCCAGACCGCACCCAGAAGAACGCTGCTGGCGACTATGAATTTGACCAGCAGTGTCAACGCTGGCATGTCAGAAACAATATCAAACATCAGCTGTTCCCCCCATCGATCAACTGCTTGATCTGGTCCAGTTCAGTTTTTTCGATTTCCCCTTCGTTCACCAGGTGGGCAAGGAGGGCCTTGCTGTCCCCTTTGAACAGGGTGGAGACGAGGGATGAAACCATGGACCGCTTGACGTCGCCTTCGCTGATCAGCGGCTTGTAGACACGTTCGCGGCCCCGGGTTTCGGATGCCAGGACGCCTTTCTTCTCCAGCCGGGACAGGATTGTCCCGACTGTGGTATGTGCGAGGCCCAGATTATCCAGCTTCGCCTGGACATCCTTGGCTGAGCCTTCACCCAGCTTCCAGAGCGCCTGGACGAGCTGATATTGTTGATCTGATAGTTTAATGTTCGCTGTCATGTCTCGGACCTTCTACTACATGTGTAGAAGTTTGATTACTACACCTGTAGTATGAGGTCAACAGAAAGAATCCGGAAAGCGTCAGTTGCCTGGAAAATCAATCGACCGTGAAAAGCCGGATTTGATTTTTTGTCCTGATAGCATAAGGTGTTGGCCGACCTTGCATCACATTGGGGGAAGCATGTGGCCCTAGACCTTTCATCATTGGCGCTGGTGACAGTCATGATTCTGGCTGTTTCCACCTTGGTGCTGGCGGCGCACTGGGTCGCGAACTTCAGCTTTGCAGGCCTGGGGCGGATTGCTGTCGGCATGGGGATGGCCACGGCAGGTGTCTATATCTTTCTGGTGTTTGCCGCGCCCACAAGGCCGCTTGGGATTTTGCTTGGTGATCTTCTGATCCTGACAGGGCATCTCTGGTTCTGGCTTGGCATCGCTGATTTCTGGAAAGAACGCTCCCGGCGCCTGACGTATCTGGCAGGTACCGTCCTTGCCATTGCAATTGTCCTTCTGGTGAACAGCGTGCTCAGGGACGGAACGCCTGAGAACCGCTCCGCGCTCTATTCCTTTTTTGTTGCTGTGTTTTCTGCTGGTGCCGCGCTTTCGGTGGTGCGGGCGCTGGGCGGCCGGGTGGGCCTTTATAAAGGCATCATCAAGCGCCAGACCATCGGAGGCAGCATCGTGGCCGGCGTGTTTTTCGCGCACGCAGGCTTCTATGTCTATCGCGGAATCTTCCTGCAGGCCATGGAAGCGCCGGGGTCGCAATTCGATGCCAATGCCTTCGCGTCAGTGACGGAAATCGAGGGGATGCTGTTTGCGCTTTCGCTGACGGTATCCCTGATTGTTTCGACCGCCGAACGGGTGCAGGCGGACCTCCGCATCCAGGCAATGATGGACCCGCTGACGCACGCGCTCAATCGGCGCGCCTTCATGACGGTGATCAAGACCGTGCTGGCGCGCTCCCGCCGCCTCAGCGAACCCGTATCGCTGATCATGATGGATATCGACAAGTTCAAGCGGATCAACCTGAAGCATGGGCATCTGGTGGGGGATGCTATCCTCAGGCAGTTTGCCGAAGGGGTTATGGAAGGCCGCAGGGCGCAGGATGTCTTCTGCCGCTTCGGCGGAGAGGAGTTTGTGCTGCTGTTGCCCGGCACGTCGGAGGAGGGGGCGGAGCTTGTCGCTCACCGGGTGCGCGATGCGGTCACCGGCTATCCGTTCCAGTATGGCAACAAGGATATCAGCCTGACGGTCAGCTTCGGGGTAACCACGGCGCGGGGCGATGACCTGCTGCCAGACAGTATTCTGGACGCTGCATACAAGGCGCTCCGCGAAGCCCAGAACGAAGGGCGTAACCAGATCGAGGTATCGGGCAGTGGTGCTGTAAAAGCCGAATAAGCACGCGACTACATTAAAGAAAAACGGCCCGGATCAAGGATCGCGGGCCATTTCTTTATTTGGGTGCGATTGGTGCGCCTAGAGCTTTTCCACCAGCAGGCTACCAATCGAATAGCCAGCGCCGAAGGAGCAGATGATGCCCTTGTCGCCGGATTTCATGTCGCGGTGGTTTTCGTGGAACGCCACAATGGAGCCCGCGCCCGCCGTGTTGCCATACTGGTCCAGCACTGTTGGCGCTTCATGGGCTTCCGGCTCACGGCCCAGCAGTTTCTTGGCGGCATACATATTCATGTTGATGTTCGCCTGGTGAAGCCACATGCGGCTCAGGTCCTCAACCTTCAGCCCGGCGTCCGCTAGCTGGGTGGAGATAAACTCAGTCACCAGCGGCAGCAGTTCCTTGAACACCTTGCGGCCTTCCTGCATGAAGAACATGTCCCGGCGCAGCATGCTGTCGTCGTCAAGGCGCGTCATCGGGCCATAGTGGGTGCGGATGTTCGACGAGAACTGTGTTTCGGCCTTGATGCCGTTCACTTTCCAGAGGTCGTCGCCCTTGGCGATGGAAGCATCCTCAAGCACGACGGCGGAAGCGATATCACCAAAGATAAAGTGGCTGTCGCGGTCGCGGAAGTTCACCATGGTGGAGAAAATCTCGGGGTTCACCATCAACACGCGCTTGGCAGTGCCTGCCTTGATGGCGTTGTAGCCTGCGATCAGGCCGTAGGTAGCGCTGGAGCAGCCCATGACCATATCAAGCGCGCTGCCTTTGGTGCCCAGGTGCTTCTGTACTTCGATGCCGATGGCCGGGAAAAAGCGCTGGACCACAGCAGCCGAACAGATCACCTGATCGATGTCCTCGGGCTCAAGGCCCGCATTCTTGATCGCGACCTTGGCAGCTTCGATGGCCATATGGGCCTGGAAGCAGGGGCGCTCGTCGTCGCCGTGGCCGCCTTCTGGCATCTTGGACATCATCCGGTTCAGGTCCATCACGCCCTCAACGTCCACCAGGTGGCGGGCTTTGATGCCGGAGGCCTTCTCAATGAATTCAGCGCTGGAATGCTGCTTGGCTGGGATCAGGCCGGCGTCGATGTCGGCCTTGTTGCGGGCGTTAAAATCATCAACATACTCGTTGAAGGTTTTGACGAGTTCTTCATTGGTAATTTTGTGCGGCGGCACATAAAGACCCGTCCCCGAAATTACTACATCAACCATACCAAACAGTTCCTTGTTTTTCCGCCTTGTCCTACGCCGATTTATGACAGGCCTGTTACATTGGGCGCATAGATATACTGCCTTTTGGCCCAACATCCAACCAATCATTCTGGGAATATCTGCCCTGCAAAAAATGGCTTAGTTTTCTGTAGGATAGCGACAGGTGCTATGCTACCAAACGGATATGTCGATTTGGGGTAAAATCATTGGTGCTGCTGCTGGGCTCGCCTTGGGCGGGCCCATAGGGGCCCTATTGGGCGTGGCGGCGGGCGCCGCTGTGGATGCGGGGGTCTCCAACAGGGGCACTGGGCCGGACGCCACGAAGCAGATTACCTTCACCATCGGTGTGATCGCGCTGGCCGCCAAAATGGCCAAGGCCGATGGCCGGGTCACGCGGGAAGAAGTCGACGCCTTCAAGCAGGTTTTCCGGGTGCCGCCCGAAGAAATGGCCAATGTGGGCAAGGTGTTTGATATGGCGCGCCGGTCCACGGCTGGATTTGATGCCTATGCCAAGCAGATCGCCAGCCTGATGTATGACAACAGGCCCGTGCTGGCGGACCTTCTTGAAGCGTTGTTCTTCATCGCCAAGTCAGACGGTGAGGTACACCCCAATGAGCTGAACTACATCCGCGCCGTGGCCAAGATATTCGGCTACCGCCAAGCTGAAATTGACGCACTGGTGCACCGGCACGTAGGCGCCGATCCAGAGTGCCCCTACAGCGTCTTGGGGGTGGACCCATCCATCGACGATGCGGCGCTCAAGGCCCATTACCGCAAATTGGTGCGCGATAACCACCCGGACCGCCTGATCGCGGCGGGTGTCCCCAACGATTTTATCGCGGTGGCAACGCGCCGGGCGGCAGAGATCAACGCCGCCTATGACAAGATCAAAGCCAAACGGGATGAGGCCCGCCCGCGCACGGAGCAACGGGTATGAAGACACGGGACGTCCTTCTGGTCATCCTCGTGACCCTTGTGTGGGGGCTCAACTTCATTGCGGTGAAATGGGCGGTGGAGGACCTTCCGCCGCTTGTGGCAAATGCCACCAGGTTTATCGTGGTGGTGGTTGTTCTGCTGCCGTTTCTCAAGATTATTCCGGGCCGTATGAAGGACCTTGCGCTGGCGGCTGTCAGCCTTGGGGTGATCCACTTTGGCGCGGTGTTCATGGGCATGCAGCTCGCGGACGGGGTAGGCGCCGTGGCGATCGCTTCCCAGCTCAATGTGCCTTTCTCGACCATCCTCGCGATCATCATCCTCAAGGAAACGGTGGGCTGGAAGCGGGTGGTCGGCATCGCACTCAGTTTCATCGGGGTCATGGTGCTGGGGTTTGATCCCAGCGTCTTTGCCTATTGGGATGCGCTGCTGATCATTATCTTTGCGTCATTCATGTATGCCGTGTCGGCGATCCTGATGCGGAAACTCAAGGAGGTGCGCGCTGTGACCACCCAGGCCTGGGTGGGGCTGGCCGGCATCATCGGGTCCGCGGTCCTGTCATCAATGTTCGAGACCGGCCAGTTCGAGGCGATCGCGAACACAAGCCCAAAAGCCTGGGCGGCGGTGGTCTATACTGGGATCGGCTCTTCTGTCATCGGGCACGGGGGGGCGAATTACCTGCTGCGGAAATATGAAGTCTCGGTGGTGTCTCCCTATTTTCTGATGATGCCCATCTTTGCTGTGGGTAGCGGCATCATTGTCCTTGATGAGGAATTTACCTGGCGTATGGCCGTCGGTGCGCTACTGACACTTGGCGGGGTCATGGTCGTGACGCTCAGGAACAGTGCGCGGGCCAAGTCGCTTGCGGTGGCTGAGGTGTGCCCACCGGCCAAAGAGGCGAAGGACTGAAAAGATGACCGATATCATCGATCATCCGTCGCCAAACTGGAACGAACGCCCGTCCGGGCAGGCGCCTGACATGGTGGTGATCCACTATACCGGCATGCGGACGGGGGCTGAGGCGCTGGCTCGGTTGTGTGATCCGGCAGCAGAAGTTTCGGCCCATTATCTGATCGAAGAAGACGGCCGGGTTTTCCGCCTGGTGGACGAAGGCAAGCGCGCCTGGCACGCTGGTGTTTCAGCGTGGCTGGGGCGGGATAACATCAACCATAATTCCATCGGGATAGAGCTGGTCAATCCAGGGCACGAATTTGGGTACCGGGCATTCCCCGACGCCCAAATTTCTTCGCTCTTGGACCTTCTAATGGACATCAAAAAGAGGCATACTGTCCCGACGCCGCATTTCGTTGGGCACAGCGATATTGCCCCCGGGCGAAAAACCGACCCAGGCGAACTGTTTCCATGGAAAATGCTGGCTGAACATGGGTTTGGGCTTTGGTCTGATGTGGACGGAAGCAATACCGGTATTATCGCAAGGCGAGGAGACGCGGGCGATATAGTTGGTAACCTTAACAAACAATTAGGTATCGTCGGATATTCTTTGAATGACACCGGAAGTTTTGACGATGCCACTGAATCTATCATCCGTGCCTTCCAGGCACATTGGCGACCCGAAACAGTATCTGGGTGCTTCGACAAGGGAACGGCCGCCAGGCTTGATGACATTGTCAGCCAGATACGCATAAATGGGGAACGTTTATGAACAAACTGCTCTTTTCCACCACCCTCCTGACAGCAATCGCAATGCCCGTTCTGGCACAGAATGATAC
Source organism: Kordiimonas sp. (assembly GCA_050300975.1). GTDB lineage: Bacteria > Pseudomonadota > Alphaproteobacteria > Sphingomonadales > Kordiimonadaceae > Kordiimonas. The sequence goes on along the minus strand of JBNKYQ010000051.1, from coordinate 2,146 downwards.
TGTGTCGACCGAGCACCGACCGAACGAGCACACGTTGGCCTGCCTTGAGGCGCCAACGCGCGACTGTGCCTTTACGTCGGCTCTCCAAACAGTGATTGGGGAAGAATTCGGGATTGAGCGGGCCAAGGTGTTGATTGGTGTCGCGCGGGCCATGATCGAAACCGGCCAGAAGGATCAGGCGATCCAGACGCTGATGCTGGCGCTTGATGAAGCCCGTTCGGTTCGGCTCACGCTCGTGACCCAGGAAAAAATTACAGTCATTGCGCCGCTCCTTGCCCGGGCAGGGGACGACGCTGGTGCGCTCGCGCTTTCCGAAGAACTGCAAAATGACGGCATCCGCGATGCGGTGCTGGCAAAGATCGCTGAAGAAGCCATCGCGGAAGGTCAGTTGGCCGATGCGCGGGTCGCGCTGGGGCAGATGTCCAATCGGGTGAAAGCCTTCTGGCGCGAGCTGTCGCTGTTGCCGCGTGCGCCGCGAGCAGCCCTCGCAACCGTCGACCTGGCAGGCCTTGACGAGCTGGTGCACGGCCTTGATGTGCCGGATCAGCGCTATCAGGGTATTATCCAGCTCGCGATCCTGGCGGACCGCATGGGCCGCCCGGGGGACCGCAACGCCTATCTGGCGGAAGCTGATGAGCTGTTCAGCAGTATTGTCGGTATCGCCTCAAGGGCAACCATTACGGCCCAGCGGGCGCGTAGCATGTTTGATGCCGGTATGGACGATGCCTTTGTCCGCGAAAGCTATGAACTGGCGATGCTGCATGGCGGACGGCTCAGGAACAATATGGCGCTGGTGGATTTTGCCAAGAAAGTCGGCGTGATCGAAGCCGCAAGCGGGGACCTGGAAACCGCCCTGTCGCGACTGGAATATTTTGTCGCTGTGGACGAAAAGGCCCAGTATCTGGCTGACCTGCGGGCAGGATCGAATGTCAGCATCTTCGCCGCCCAAATGCGCGAACTTCTCAATGAGGTTGAAGAGCTTCAGGGTGCCTATGAGCGGGATCTTGTGCGGCTGACCCTTCTTGAAGGCGCGCTTGGCAATTCTGACATGTACCTGGCCCGGCACGTTGTGGAAGCCATGGAAGACGACGACAACCAGGCGCTGGCACTGGCGCTGATGGCGCCGCTTCTGGAATAGACGTCCAGCGTTTCAGGTTGCCTGAACAAGAAAAAGGCCGGTCCATCAGGGGCCGGCCTTTTCCGTTGTGTGCTTGCCTTGTCAGCCTTTGGTGGGTGCGCCCGCAGGGGTTGGCTCGTCACCGCCCGGGGCCGTCACCGGTTTGTAGCGGGTGATCCACAGGAAAGCCGCAGGGGCAAAATAGAAGCTAACGATCATCGACAGGAAGGCCCCGCCCGCGATGGCCACGGCAAAGGGCGGCCAAAAGGCCCCACCGGCCAGAATGAGTGGCGTGAAGCCCCCAACCGTGGTGATGGTGGTGGAAACGATGTGGCGGCCCGTGCCCATAACACCCTCAACAACGGCGTCCGGGTCACCCGCGCGGGCGGCCTTGATGCCCCTGAGTTCAGACTGGATCACGATGGTGGCGTTGATCGCCAGCCCCACCAGGCCCATCAGGCCGAAGATCACCACGAAGCTGAGTGGGAAGTTGAAGAACCACAGCGAAAACAGCCCAAGCCCCGCTGCCTGCACGGCGGCCGCGAAGGTAACGAACGCCATGCGGAAGCTGTTGAAGGTCAACACAATAGCCAGCAGCATCAGCACCATCAACAGGCCGACGGTGCCAAAGAGCTTGGTCATGGCTTCGTTGCGCTTTTCCGATTCGCCGCCGAACTCGATCTTGTAGCCCGGTGGGATCTCCATATGCTCTTTCTCAAGCGCTTTCTTGAGCGCCTGGAAAGCGGTTTCCGGTAGCACGCCAAAGTCCAGATAGGCCTGAACCTTATTCATGCGAACGCCGTCATGGTGCTCAATCGTGCCAACCTTGGTGGTCAGCTCGACGTCGGCGACAGCGGAGACCGGCAGGTCCGTAAGCCCGCTTGACGAGGTACCCGGTACCGGGCGGCCAATCAGGCTCATGTTGGCGATGGAACTGATGTTGGACCGCCAAGCCAGCCACGCACGCAGCATCAAGCGCGCAGCCCGCGACGATCATGGGCACGGTGACTTCAAGCGGCTCATGCTGAT
>JBNKYQ010000050.1:0-13664 GCA_050300975.1 Kordiimonas sp. | reverse complement strand
CGATGGACGTCGATTGAAGGCTTTCCATCAAAAGCGTGGACGTGCGGGCAAAATCGTTCTTGGTTGCGCTGGCGATGCGCTTCTCGATCTCCGCTGTATGATCCATGAACTGGTTGGCTTGCTTGGCGATCTTGTCCGCTTCGGTGCCGATCCGCATGGCCAGCAGCGCGCTTTCCTTTTCCGCCTGCTGCGCGGTGTCTTGATATTCTTCCAGAACCCGGGCCAAGGTGGCCTGCATCTCTTCGCGCAGATAGGTGATGCGCTCCGCTGCCTTGTTGGAAATCTCTTCCATGCTGGCAGCCAGCTCTGTCCGTGTCTCGTCGACGGAAGACTTCATTTCCGTCTGCGCCCGTTCGGTCTGGTCCATCAGGGACTGGCTGGCGGCATCCAGGCGCGCGGCGGCTTCCATGGAGCTCATCGCGAAGCGGTCCACTTCCTTGCTCATGGTGTCCGTGGCCTGATTGAGGTTCTTCACCACGCCTTCGGTTTCATCCTTGATCCGCGCCCTTTCGCCGGAGAAGGCTTCTGCGGCTGAGCCAAGCGCATCGCTCGATTCCTTCAGCTCAGTCCGGAGGTCGGTATTTTTCTCGCTGAGCGTATCTGACGCGGCAGTAAGGCTCTGCGCCGTCGTATCTCCTGTGTCACGCATGCGTTCCACGATGGATACAAGGTTACCCGACTGGCCTTCGAGTTCCTTGCCAACGTTCTCTGCTGCTTCCTGCAGGTCACGCCCGTGAGCCGCGAAACGCTCTGCTGCCTCTATAACCCGCTCTGCGGCGTCATTTGAGGCATGGTTCAGCGCGTCGCGCTGCGCTGAAAGGTCGTCTTCAAGACGGGCAAGCTTCATGCGGGTGTCATTGAGAACTTCTGCGATCTGCTGGCTTTGCGCGCTCATCTGTTCGCTAACACCGGCCAGCTCCTCACTCGTGGCGCCCGCTTTCTGCGTCAGTTCATCGGCTTTCGCGCCAATCTGGTCAGCGGAAGCCCCCAGCTGGCTGCCTGCGGCTTCGCCTGCCTTCGCAAGCTCTTCAAGCTGTTCCTCCACGCCAGCCCGCAACTGACGGATATGCTGGAGGGTCCGTGCGGCCACTTCTTCTGCCTGCGCTGCTGCACTGTCGCTGTGGCTTGTGATGGAGGCCATGGTTTCATCAAGTGCCCGGCGAGCCCGCTCCAGCCCATCATCCAACACCCGGTCAACTTGGCGGGCGTGTTCAAGCACTGCCTTGCCGGTCTCTTCCGTGGTTGCCAGCGTCTGTTCGTTGACAGATTTGCTTGTGGAAAGTGCTGCCTCGCAGTGTTCTTCAAGGGACTTACCGGCCTCATCCAGCATGGCCTTGGCCTGGCTGACGGCTTCGGTCATCTTCTCAGACATGGTCTGGGCGCGCTCGGACACGATGGTTGAGACTTCTTCCGTGTGCGCCAAGGCATCTGTCGCGGCTGTCCGTACTTCGCCTACATGCGACCGGAGCGCTTCCTCGATCTTGGCGGATTCGGCCGCTGCAAGCTGCGCCAACTCATTGAGGACATTTGCCTGCGTTTTCATATGCTCCGACAGTTCAGCGGACCGGCCTTCAAGGCCTTCCACGTCATGGCGGAAGCGGTCCATGCCCGAAAGCACATTGTCGGTAACTGTCTGGAGGCGTAGCTCCACGTCAACCGACATTTCATGAACCTCGCTGGCTTTTTTCGCAATCTGGCTGCTGGCGGTGTCGAGCCGCGCTTCCATATCGTCCGTTGCACCGTGAAGCGCAGTGAGGCTTTCGTCGATCTTTTCCTTGGCAGAGATGGCCGTGCCAGCGGCGCTTTCGCCCGCGCCGGTGAGGTCCTCCGCCATCGCCTTAACGATAGCTTCCAGATTGTTGAAGCGCCCTTCGATCTCTTTCGTGAGATCCGACATGCTGCCGCGTTCACGCTCCAGGATCTCGCGGATGCTGGAAGTGCGGGCCTCTGTGTCTGCGGTTGCCGAGAAAAGATTGCTGATCTGCTCCTGGAAGCGCTTTTCCAGGTTGTCGATGCGGTCAGACGCCAGGTCTGCGACGGCTTCAATGTTCGTCAGTTCTTTCTTGAGCGCACGATTGAGCTGCGTCAGCCGCTGTTCTGCCAACTCTACAGGCGCCACGGCCTTGTGCAGGCTTTGCGCCATTGCGAGACGGCGCTCCAGCAGCGGGTCAGTGCGCTGGAAGGCGAGGGCAATCAGCCAGAAAATGGCAACAGGGGTGGTTAGGCCGCCAATAATGGCAGCAGTTGCTTCCGGCGCCATCGCCGTAAGGTTGGTGCCTGCGCTTGAAAGATAGTAGCCGCCGGCACCAAGCCAGCCGAGCGAGGATACGCTGGCCAGCATGAAGGGCATCAGGCGACGCGTATTTCGTGCTCGTATGGCTTTTTTCGTTTTTTCGCTGTCGGCAGTGGGCAGGTCTTCGCTGCCCTCGACCGAGTTTTGATCAGACGCTTCTGGAAAGTCCATTTCCGCTTTTGACATGCCGCCCCCGGCGTTACCGCCACCCATTGAAATAGTTTTCTCTATTGTTACAGTTTATGAATAACACCAGAACGTCAACACGTGCCAGCTTGTTCCTTGTCGGAAAAGAAGAATTTTAACGAAGATTATGGCAATATGACGGTTCGTGATCGTATTCATGAAAGGGAAGGGGTTTTATGAACGATCTGATGGAACAGAATACAGCCAAGCCCAGTGGCGCCCAAAGGCGGTACCTGGAGCGTGGGCTTGATGAACCCGGCGGCAAACTGCCGCTTTTCGACCGCGACGGCCAGCGCATCAAGGACAAAACCATCAAATCCTGCTTGTCGAAGGGCTGGTGCGAACCCTGGTACAGAAATCCCATCAAGCCTGACTGGCTGGTGTGCAAGCTGACAAGCGCCGGCCGGGCCGCCCTTGGCAAGGAACAGCATTGATGGCGGAGTCCGATTGGGATGAGTCCGTGGTTCTGGACCGCGAGCACCTCAAGGGTTACACGGGCGGTGACACCTATCTCGCGCGCGATGTCCTGAATATTTTTCTCGAAAATGCTCCGCTTTATCTGGATACCTTGGCGGCTGCCGCCGGGGATGGCTGGCGATCGTCAGCACACAAGCTGAAGGGGGCTGCCCGCGGCATAGGGGCCTGGCGTCTTGCGCGGGCCGCCGAGCGCGCTGAAATGCTGGGGGAACCCGCGGCAGACGACCCACGGCGGAGCCCCATTCTCGAGGTTCTGAGCGAAAGGCTGAAGGAGCTCGATGACACCATCAGGAACGGTTAAACTGGTGAAATGAAAGCGAAAAGATTGACCGGGCATCAAAACTAGCGGTAAAAAAGTTTAGCAACCTGTCGGAAGCAGGACAATTAAGGCACATGTATGAGCGATTATGATTTTGACCGGGTAAACGTACTGTTGGCGGAAGATAGCCCGTTCATCCGCTCTCTGCTGGTAAATTCCCTGAAAGTTCTTGGCGTAGGCAACGTTTTCGCGGTGGAACATGGCGGTGACGCCATTCATTTCCTGCAGCGCGTGAAGAACGAACCCATGAAAGTCGGCGTGCAGCAGATTGATATCGTGATTTCCAACTGGGATATGCACCCCATCGACGGCATGATGTTCCTGCGCTGGGTGCGCCGCCATAAGGACAGCCCGGATCGGTTCGTGCCATTCGTGATGATCACCAGCTATTCCGAACCCGAAAGAGTTTTGCAGGCGCGTGAAATGGGTGTGACCGACATGCTGGCCAAGCCTTTCACCATCAAGAATATCGGCGAAAAGCTGATCTCAATCATTGAACGCCCGCGCCAGTTTGTGCACACCAAGGATTTCTTTGGCCCTGACAGGCGCCGGCAGAAGCTGGACTATAATGGTCCTGAGCGCCGCGTCCTGACGGACAAGAGCGAAGGCGTGGAGATTATCCGTGGATAAGAAAAAGGTCATCGTTCGCTTTTACCGTTTCAAGAACCGGCTGAAGGAAAAAACAGCAGGCTTGGCCCCCGGTAAGGTCTCGATCTCCCCGGAAGCTCTGGAGGCTGCCGAGGCTGCCCTTGAAAAGATGGCTGAAGATTATCCTGACTGGGTATCTGGCCTGATCGTGAAGCTGCAGGAGCAGCACGGCCGGTGCGTGGACAGCCCGGAGAAACGCCGGGAAAGCCTGGAAGCCATCAACCATATTGCCCATGACATGAAGGGGCAGGGCGGCACTTTCGGCTATCCGCTGATTACCACCATTGCGGATTCCCTTTATGGCTTCTCCTACTCCCGGGACGAGATCACGGACAACCAGGTAGAATTGATCAAGGCTCACCTTGATGCCATGCGGGCGGTGATCCGTGGCCGGGTCAGCGGTAGCGGCGGGGAAATCGGGGAAAAGCTGATCGAGGGCCTCAACCAGGCGATCGCCAAATACGACAAATAGACCTTGAAGCCAGGCATGAAAAAAAGGGACCGCAGGACGGTCCCTTTTTTTGTTTGTGATTTAGTGGCTTACTCAGCCGCGCGTTTCCTGAGGTCAAGCGCGTGGTCCATAATATGGAACACCACATTCTGTTCCATGGTGCCGCGCACCAAATATGCCCTCGGGCCGATCGCGAACAGGGCAACATCCTCACCGCCGTGGGTCTCGCTGCCGGTTGGGACAAGCGCTTGCGGCTTGAATTCCGGATTGGCGATATCTTCCTCGGTCAGATGCTTGCGCTCGCCGGTCACGGCGCCCGGACCGTTCTGGTATGCGAGCGTGGTGTATGGTTTGCCGTCTTTCGCCAGCGTTGGCTCGGTCTCGCCTGGCGCGACCACGAGGCCAAAGATCGGGTTGCCGCGCTTGGGGTAGCCAGCCATCGTGAAGACGTGGCTGTGATCGGCGGTCACGAGGATCATGGTCTCGTCCAGGTCTACCATCTCCATGGCTTTGCGAACGGCTTTGGAAAGCGCGACCGTGTCATAGAGCGCTGCTTTCGCGCTGCCGGCGTGGTGACCGTGGTCAATCCGGCCCGCTTCCACCATCAGATAATAGCCGCCATCATTCTTGCGCAGCATTTTGATGGCAGTTTCTGTCATTTCGGCTAGGTCTGGCTGCTCGTCTGTGCGCTGGGCCTCAAACTGCATATGGGAGTCATCGAACAGGCCCAGAAGGCGGGATGTGTTTGCGATGTCGACGCCTGCCAAATGGGCTTCATCTTCCACATACACGGCACCCTCACGGCTTGCCAGCCACTCTTTGGTCAGATCACGGCCATCCTTCCTGCGGCCCTTTCCCGTGCCTTCAGGCAGGAAGTTGCGGCGACCACCACCAAGGGCGACTTCAAGGCCGTCGCCATCAATGGAATCGAGGATTTGTTGGGCAATGTCGCGGCACCCGTTCGTGACGGCTTCTTCAGGCAGTTCGCTATCGTTTTCCCACCCGCGGTTGGGGCTGTGGGCATAAACGGCCGCCGGGGTAGCGTGCGTGAGGCGCGCTGTACTGACGATGCCGGTTGCCAGGCCTGCTTTCTCTGCATAATAGGCGAGCGGCGTCAGCGCAGTTTCCATCGCGCCAGCACATTGGCTGTTTGGCTGGGTTGGCGCTGTATTGATCACACCGATACGGGTTTTGACGCCGGTATTGAGCGCTGATGCGGTCCCAGCGGAGTCCGGCACCTGGGCGTTCACATTGTATGTTTTTACCAGCGCCGTGTAGGGAAAGCGTTCGAAGCTCAGGTAATTTTCTTCACCTGATTGGCCTTGCATCTGACCTTCAAGAATCCGCCCAGCCGTCAGGGTTGAAACGCCCATGCCGTCGCCGATAAAGAGAATGACATTCTTGGCGCGTTTGGTGTTGATGGGCTGTGCGGCCCGTTCTGCAACCGCTTTGGCGCCATCTTCCAGCCAGCTTTCAGTGGTGCCGTTGTCCTGGGCATTGGTGGGTGCCGCGAGCAAAGTAGTGGCCAGAGCGGTTGTCGCTATCGCCACCGATCTCAATTGATTCTTTTTCATAGATTCCTTCCCGGAATGTGAACTGACATGTGGGCGCACATCGCCATTCTTGTAGCAAACTCGGCCTCAGCTATAAAAGCCAAATTTAGACATATTATGACAGTGGATGCTGCCTTTGCGCGCGTCAGCCGCTGAAAAGCATAAACTTCAGTCGCAGAGTTTATCGACAAGTCGCAGTTTTGTGTCCGTTCATCGTGTTGCCATCGACCTTTTCCCCGCTTCTGGCAGTCTTTTCCCTACCGGCGCAATCCAAATCAAAATCACCAGAACGCCGGAAACTTGAACACGACCAACACGCAAATTGAAATGCGAGGAGAAGACTATGACGATCAGTATCTTGAAAAAAAGCACCGTTGCAGCTGCGGCTCTTTCTGCGGCTCTGCTTTCGGGCGCTGCTCAGGCCGGGCATGACGGCGGCCTGGGAAGCTGGGCCGAAGACGCGGGCGATAGTATCGATAGCGTTATGAACTATCCTGCCCTTGCCGCACGCAAGGGTGAACAGGGCTACGCTAGCTTCCGGGTGACCGTGAACCGGGCAGGGGACGTCATCGCGTCCGACCTGCAGCAGGCGACGGACAGCGCACGCCTCAACGCAGCCGCACGGCGGACTCTGGCCCGCGCAGATTTTCCTGCGCTTCCCGCCGATTTTGATGGTGAGAAGCTGACTTTCGCCCTGCGCCTCAACTATGTTATTGCATCCTCCGCCAAGGAACAGCGCCAACTGATGCGCGAAGGACGGGTGACGGGCCGCGAAATCGCGGCAAACAGCGCGCCAATGATCCCCAGTATCACGATCCTGGATCAAGCTGAGGACTAGAAGGCTGCCTCAGGCGTAACTTCAATAAACAAAAGGGCCCGATTGGGCCCTTTTTAGCGTCTGAGTTCACGCATAGCCCGGTCAATGCCGCTGACAGTCAACGGGAACATGCGGCCTTCCATCAAACTTTTCATGATCTGGATGGACTGGGAATAGTCCCAATGCGTTTCGGGAATGGGGTTCAGCCATATTGCCCGTTGGTAGACCTGAGTGATCCGGTTCATCCACACTTCGCCGGACTCTTCATTCCAGTGCTCCACTGACCCACCAGGATAGGTGATTTCATAGGGGCTCATGGACGCATCCCCAACGAAGATGACCTTATAGTCGTGCGGATAGGTATGCAGGACATCGAGCGTGGACTGGAAATCGTTGAAACGACGGCTGTTTTCTTTCCATACCTTTTCATACAGGCAATTGTGGAAATAGAAGAATTCCATATGCTTGAATTCGGATTTGGCAGCGGAAAACAGCTCTTCACATACCTTGACATGGGGGTCCATGGAGCCGCCAACATCAAAGAACAGCAGCACTTTCACTGCATTGTGACGCTCGGGCACCATTTTGATGTCCAGATAACCCTTGTGGGCGGTGGACCGTATCGTGTCATCCAGATCCAGTTCACTTGCCTCACCTTCCCGGGCAAATTGCCGAAGCTTCCTTAGCGCTACCTTGATATTCCGGGTGCCGAGCTCAACGCTGTCATCCAGGTTCTTGTATTCGCGCTTGTCCCACACCTTGATGGCGCGGCCATGGCGGCCTTTGTCCTGACCTATGCGCACGCCTTCTGGGTTATAGCCATAGGCGCCGAACGGGCTTTTGCCGGCCGTGCCAATCCATTTGTTGCCGCCCTGGTGGCGCTCCTGCTGCTCCTCAAGGCGCTTCTTCAGTGTTTCCATGATCTCATCCCAGCTGCCAAGGGACTTGATCTCTTCCATCTCTTCCTTGGAGAGATAGAGTTCAGCCAGCTTTTCAAGCCATTCTTCAGGAATTTCTACGGTTTCATCGCCGATGAACTCGATACCTTCAAAGGTCTTGCCAAAGATTCGGTCAAACTTGTCCAGGTTCTTTTCGTCTTTTACGAAGGCAGAACGGGCGAGGTAATAGAAATCTTCGACACTGAAACCCGCGCAGCCAGCTTTCATGGCTTCAAGAAGCGTCAGATACTCCTTGATGCTGACCGGTACGCCACCGTTCTTCAGATCATAAAAGAAGGTATTGAACATGGCCCTCAAGCACCCTGGCGTCGGTTCATGAAGGCCAAGCGTTCAAACAGGTGCACGTCCTGCTCATTCTTGAGTAGCGCACCATGCAGGGGTGGGATGATGGTCTTGGGGTCTTTGGATTTCAAGACATCGAGGGGTAGGTCCTCAGCCATCAATAGTTTCAGCCAATCGAGCAGTTCGCTGGTTGACGGCTTTTTCTTAAGGCCGGGTACTTCCCTGAGCTCGAAGAAGACATTCAATGCTTCCTTCACCAGGCTTTGCTGGATATCCGGATAGTGCACCGCAATGATGTCCTTCATTGTTTCCGGGTCAGGGAACTTGATGAAGTGGAAGAAGCAGCGGCGCAGGAAGGCGTCAGGCAGCTCTTTTTCGTTATTGGATGTGATGATTACAATAGGGCGGTTCTTGGCTTTGACCGTCTCACCTGTTTCATAGACGTGAAATTCCATACGGTCGAGTTCGAGAAGCAAGTCGTTCGGGAACTCAATATCAGCTTTATCAATTTCATCGATCAATAACACTGGCGTTTCATCGCAGGTGAAGGCTTCCCAGAGCTTGCCTTTTTTAATGTAGTTGCTGATGTCCTTGACTTTTTCATCGCCCAGTTGGCTGTCCCGCAGGCGTGAAACTGCGTCATATTCATAGAGGCCCTGTTGCGCCTTTGTGGTGGATTTGATGTGCCACTCGATCAAACGGCAACCGAAAGCGTCGGCCACTTCATTGGCCAGGACCGTTTTGCCGGTCCCCGGTTCGCCTTTGATCAGGAGGGGGCGCCTGAGTGTAGCTGCCGCATTGACGGCAACCTTCAGGTCATCAGTGGCGACGTAATTTTCAGTGCCAGCAAACTTCATCTTGTCAAACTCCTGAAACGGACAAATGGAATTGCTAGTTACGTAGCGCATATGGCTGCGATGTCCACCCCCCAAGGGTAGGAGAATTTCAGCGCTATGATGCTAGCGTTCAAACACAAAAATCCTGTTCCGCACTCCGTAGAGGCAGATACAGGTCTTGGTTCATTGTCAGCTTAGGCTTGAGCTATGCTACCGCGTTAACCGTTTAATTTGGGTTAACTCAAGCCTAGGCTTTATCATCTACTGCCAGTCCAGCGACATGCCGATAGTATGACAGAAACTCCAGAATTGACTCTGGTGGGAACTGCTTGATTACGTCACCAGTTTCGGTGTCGATGTTCTTGTAAACAAAACGTCCAGTTTCGTCGTCTTTATCGATACGCAGCCGCGTATTTGGAGCCTGCTCTTCTTCCGGAAGGAAGCTTTGCAGTGTTTCTGCCGCCCGCTCCAGCGGTGTGGCATTGGCGTCCTTTGCCTTCTTCTCAATATGAGAAAGAGGCTCTGCTCCTGACGTTTGCCCGCTTTGGGACTTGATGCCTGTCAAGCGGTCGACGTCATTTGAGGCTGGCTGAGCAGTCTTCGCACTACGCAGGTCTACGACCTGTGCGTTGCTGCTGATTTTTCCAATCTCAGTCATCGGTCCACTCCTGAAACAATGTTTGCTTTCATTGTTCCGTTAACGTTGATGCTCTTGCCTGGGTGAGAGGAGGGCCGCCTTGGGTGCCGGACGGCGGCCCTCCAATCAACTCAATTAACGGAAGAGCCCAAGTACGGTCGAAGGCGCCTGGTTGGCGATCGACAGTGCTTGCAGGCCAAGTTGCTGTTTCACTTGCAGTGCTTGCAAGCTTGCAGATTCTTTGGCCAGATCCGCGTCTACGAGGTTACCGATACCAACTTCGATGGTGTCAGACAGCTTGCCAACGAACTCTTTTTGAAGTTCGAGGCGTTTCGCGCCTGCACCAAGAGCGGACAGCGACGTGTTCACAGCTGTGATCGAGGCATCGATTGCCGTCACCGCAGCGGAAGCGCTTGCCGCAGAGCCGATAGCAGTCGTCGAGGCAACCGTCACAGTACCGCCACCCAGGGTGAGGTTCTGAGCCGAAATGGAGATGGTGTTGGAGCCATCGTCATTGGTGATTGCAACGATTGCGCTGGAACCGTTCACAGCGTTGGTGCCGTTGAATTCAGCGTTCGAAACGATCGAAGTGATCTGGTCACGAAGTTCGGTGAATTCGTCGTTCAGGGACGTACGGCTTGCAGCGTCGAGACCAGCATCTTTCGCTGCCACGGCCTTTTCTTTCATTTCGATGAGAAGGTCAGAAACGGCCTCGCCTGCAGCTACTGCAACGTCAATCGTGGACATCGCACGGTCCAGGGAAGACTTAACAGCGTTCAGACCGGAAACGTCGCCGCGCAGTTTTTGAGCGATAGAGAATACCGCCGCATTGTCTTTTGCGGACGCAACCTTCAAACCCGTGTTGATCTGGGTTTGGGTCTTGTTAAGCATGTTGGTGGTGGAGTTGAGGTTTTGCAGAGCAGCAAATGCACCAGCATTGGTGTTTACAGAAAATGACATACTGTTTCTCCATTCTGAGATGTCGTTTGAGCCTTTTGCTCATGAAAGCCTTTTGCTTTCGAGATCGGTAGCTGCATGGGGTGTGCCAATTTTGCCGGTGAGGCGGAAATTATTTCCTATAATATTGTAACTATTGCCTTTTTTTGATGGAAATGGCGCTGGAGGAGTCGACGGGCACAGGATTAATGGGGGGAATTTTTTGCCGACTGGGAAAAAATGCTCATACATTCTGGGCAAAAAATGCCGATTTGGGCATAATTTGCCTAGAGGAGGGAGTTGATCGGCTTCTGGTCTTGTTGTTGGGCTTCAGCGGGCTCTTCGCTGGCGCGCTGCTGCAATTTAGCCTGATCTGCCAAGCCTTCCATGATGGTGCGGTTGATGTTGATAAGGTCGTCTATGGACTCTTCTCCGCGCATCACAGCAGACGAATGCTTTGAGACCCATATAGAGAGAGAGATAATACCGGCGCGGAGCTGCGCGGGCAGGCCATTGCCTTCGGTGCCGCAATCTGATGAGAGGACTGACCACATTCGACGGTTCCAGTCCAGCGCTTCAACCATCTGTTTATCACGGATTGCTCGGTCTTTGACCTTGATAAGGGCATTCGTGACTTCCGCAAACAACCGGTATTCAACCTGGCTGGGCTTTTCGGCTGACTGCTGGGCTTCCTGGTAAGCTTGGTATGACATTTACTTTCCCGTTACTACCTTCTCTCACGTTCCCCCAAGTCTCGTCTTCTCAAAAGAAATCAGTTTTTTGCAGTTCATCAGCGCCCGATAATAGTTCTTGTCCATTACGTCCCGGCTGATAGACACACATAGTTCTACTGCATCCGGAGAGCTGATCGCATTCATGAACTCAGTCATGCGGATGACAAACTCTTCATAGTATTTGTCGACCTGACCCTGGTCCATATACATCAGCATGATCGGGAAATAGATACGTCTTGCTGGCGTCGTAATGTCGTTTTCCTGCAAAATATCCTTTTCTCTTAAGATCGAAGCCTTGTTGTGGACGATCAAAGTTGTCCGCCGGTCTGCATTTGCAATTACCGCGCCATTAATCACCAGTCTCTCATCAGGTTTTAAAGAAAGCTTTAATGCCATTCAGGCCTCCCTTGGGCGCTCTCCCTTTCCGGGAAATGCATTTATCAATGTTGCCGCGCATATATAACAGAAAAATTCCACCTAACTCATGTTACAGTATGGGAAAAACTTTTGATAGTCAGCTAATTTTCAATTGGCACTTTGATTGCATTGCTGCGGCTGGGTGTATAAGTGAATTTAAAGACAGCGCCTGGTGGTCGTCCGATTTTCGGGCACAGTTTTTTATATAAAGACACAATAGGCGGGAGCGGACGCGTGGTTGGAAAACAAAAATTTGGATCGATTTTCAAGGACAAGCAAGCAGTAGCAAAGCCTGGGGTCGACGCGTCAGCGAAATCCGGCACTTCAGGTGCAGCAAGGAGTAAAGTCAGTCTGTCGCAGGCAAAAAGCGCTAAGGAGCTTGGCCGCAGGGCTGCATCCGAGGGGAATTGGCCCGAGGCGGTAAAGCAACTTCTGGTGGCCTGGGAAGTCTTTTCCGATGATTTGGCGATTTTGACGGTGCTGTCCCACGCTCTGGTGCAACTTGGCGTTCGCGAAAAAGCCATAGAGGTTCTGGAGAGAACCCTTCAGCGCCACCAACCTACGCCGGATATTTGTGCCATTATGCTCCAGATGGCTGTCGAGATGTCCATGTATGAAGTGGCGGTTAAGATTGGTTACGTTCTGATCGAACTCGACCCCAAATCACCCGGGCATTATGTAAATCTGGCTTCTGCGCTTGGCGGTATGGAGGAACTGGATGCGGGCATCGACATGTTGCAGAATGTCATCCCGCTGTTTCCAGAGCATTCCGATTTGTGGAATGTGCTGGGGACCCTGGTGCAGCGCCGCGACGGACGCGAGCAGTCAAAGGTCTTTTTCCATGAGGCCATCAGGCTTGACCCTAATAGTTTCAAAGCAATCAACAACCTTGCGGGCGCTGTGACCGATATTGGCGAACGCCGTGAGCTGAGTGCAAAGGCAATAGAATTGCAGCCTGATCATCCAGAACCTCATATTATCAAGGGGTTTTGCGATATGCACTTTGGCGATCTGCGATCAGGGTTCGAGGAATATGAGTGGCGGCTTGACGCACGGCGGCGCCTGGGCCAATCGATCACATACACCCATAAGGTGCCCCGCTGGGATGGTAGCTCTTTAAAGGGCAAGTCTCTGTTTGTGACCGGTGAGCAGGGGATCGGCGACGAAATTCTCTTCGCCATGTTGATCAAGCGTGTCTATGAGGAGGCTGAGCAGCTGTACATCGGCTGTGAACCCCGTCTGGTTTCGATTTTCCAGCGACAGTTTCCAAAGGCTGTTGTGGCGCCATCTGCCACGCAAAACAAGTATGGATACATCTATCGGTCTTTCCCGGAGATCGAACTCGCTATCCAGAATGAGGGACTGGAGATCGACTGGGCTGTTCCTATAGCAAGCATGCCGAAATATTTTTGGCACAGTGTTGAGGATATCGAAGAGTTTCCAGGAGGTTACCTCTCGGCCGCTCCGGAGCTGAGCAAGTCGTTTGGAGCAAGGATTGCCGCCGCAGGGGAAGGCTTGAAGGTGGGGCTGAGCTGGCGAAGCGGAAACGTATCCGGCCAGCGCAAAAGCAGTTATTTGTCGCTGGAACAGTGGTTGCCTGTGCTTAAGACGCCAGGCGTTCAGTTCTTTAGCCTGCAATATACAGATGTTAGCAAGGAATGCGCCGATTTTGAACAGGAGCATGGCATCAAAATACACCAGTTTGAAGATGTGAACATGAAGCAGGATATCGAAGCCAATCTTGCAATTATCGATAATCTGGGCCTCGTGATGGGAGCACCCACGTCGCCTCTCAGCTATGCGGCAAGTTTGGGTAAAACAACTTGGTGGTTATCAGAGTTGGAGCCCTGGTGGCGTTTCGGCTTTGATGAAGGGCGTCCGAAATTCCTGCCTCAGGGCCGCTTCTTTACCCAGGAAGGCCAACCTGAACCAGGGTGGGGCGAGCCTGTTGAAAAAGTCAGGCAGGCGCTGAGCGACCTGCTGGCAAGCCATAAAGGGTAAGGCATATGAAGACGCCGATCTTTATCGCAGAAGTCTCCAGCAATCATTCGCAGGATTTGGATCGTTGTCTTCAATTTGTTGAGGCATCGGCCCGTGCGGGTGCCGATGCCGTCAAGTT
>JBNKYQ010000049.1:0-13742 GCA_050300975.1 Kordiimonas sp. | reverse complement strand
GACTCGGTCCACCCCGACGTCCACTTTGTCTACTTTGCCGTGACGCACAATTCCCGTGACACCTTGTGGGCAACGTCCCGGCTGGGGGGGTCCGCCGGGGCGTACTGCCAGCGGTCGCCGACATCCTTGTGGGGAAAGCAGGCCGCGCCGCAACTGATGTCCAGATGCATGCGCCGCCCGTCAAATTCGTAGGACAGACTTGGGACAGCCCCAAGAGGCAGCAACGAAAAGGTGCGGTATGCGCGGGGCGGGGTGTTGGGGGGCGTAAGCCCCAGGGGGGCGAACGCCTGGGCGTCGAGGAAAAAGCCTTCCGGCGTATCAAGCGCGGCGTAGACGCCTTGTTCGCCAATCTCATTGATGGCGATGGTCACGAAATAGAGCGACTGGGGTTGGTCTTCGACTTGTTGCGCCAAACTGGAGCCGGCAACCCCGAAGATCAGGATTGCCGAACTCAATAGGGACAACAGCTGTCGACCTGCGGTCATTTTTCTGCCGGAAACGTTTCCTGATAAATGCCCTGATCGGTGGCGGCCATCAACTCGAAGCTGGCAGGCAGCTTGGCGGCAAATGGCTGGGCTGCATCCAGGCGCCAGGACATCGTGGCGCCGGGAAGGATATATTGGTGGGTGTTGGTGTCATAGAAAACCTCGCCGTCCTTCATCAGCCTGATACCAGACACCAGGGCGTGGGCATTGCCGGTGTTTTCGACCGTCGCCCACAGGCCGTCTTTCTGGGTGAATGTCCAGGAAAGAGGCGGTTGTGCCTTGCTTTCTGGCTGCAGGAAAATCGGAATGCTGATGCGGACAGCAAACTGAATCTGGTTTTCGGCACTATCGTCTGGCCGCGGGGGCACTTCCTGGATATAGAGGCGATAGGTGCCTTCCGTGCTCCAGTCGTCGTACGGGACGCCCAGTGCCATGCGGACAACCTGTTCTTCGCCCGCGCCGACGTTAAAGAGCGGTGGGCAGGCGATCATGTCGTCAGAATCTTCATACTGGTCCTTGCCGTCCTGCTGGCTCCATTTCGCCACGCGCAGTTGAACAAGCGCGTCCGAGGTGCCGCGGTTGTGGATGGTCATGGCCGCGATCGTTGCATTCTGGCTGAGTGTGATCCGGATCGGGCTGACCTCAAGGGATGCTGCCGCCTGCACTGCCTGGAAAGGTGCAATCGATAAGATTAGAAGCACTAAGAAGCGTGCGAGATATTTCATAAAAGAGTTCCCTGATTCCCTAGAAATCCAGTGCCAAGATTGTGATCTCGCCGGATGCCTTCGTTTGCCTGTTGTCGGATGAGCTTGCTTGCGGCAGCTGATAGTGTGCTTTCTGAATGCTTTGGGTTCCAGCTTGTCTGCTGGCGGGTTGTGTCGTGATTGATACCGCGTCCTGCCCAGGCCTTTCTACTGCCAACTGGTACTCTGTGTTTTTCGTGCACAGGATTTCGACAGGCTGTGAAGAGGCGGATGTCTGCGCACTGGTGACCCGGACGATGCACCGCGGCAGGACAACTGCCGAAACGCCAATGCGGGCCGTGGGGCGTTTGATGTTTTTTGGTGTTTTGCTGGGGCTGTCTGCGAGGGCGGCTTGCTGGTTGCCGAGAAGGACATATGACCAGATCGCAAGAATGGCTGCGCTGCTGGTTGCAGAGCGCTGCCACTGTCTGGTCAATAAGTCTGCCAGTATCATGCTTGCATCACCCCTTCTGGCATTGCAGCAATCGCCTTTCTTCCCCTGAAGTGTGGCAGTATAGGCCCCTAGAAGGTCACTGTCACTGTTACAGTGTCGCTATAGGATCCGGGTGCCGCGTTCTGAAGTGCGAACAATCGGCCATATACCGTAAAGGTTTGGTTTGACCCGGTACCTGTGTCGGACACGGTATCAACGCCAACTGTGTCGCCCCATACGGTGGTGCGCTGGGTGTTCTGATAAAGCGAATAGGTCAGGTCATTGGCGCCGGACTCCATAACGCGGGTGGTGACGGTTGCGCCGCCGCCTGTGCCTTCGTCAAGGCCGATGTCATAGTCGGTCGTATTGGTGCAAAGAACAGTCAGCGTGACGGTTCCGTCAATATCTGTCGCCGAAAAGGGATCGTATACGCCAAAAGCCAAATCTGTCGCGCTAACGGAGCAGGATGCGTTGACTGTCGCGGTTACCTGAAAAGTGTCGGTTTGCGCGGAGGCGCCAGAGGTGGCGCTCATGCTGAACAGAAAGGCCGCGCCTACAAGTGCAAACAACTTACCCGCTGACCGCCGTGCGATACATTTAAAGTCAATCATCTATCCAGCTCCTTATCGCTAGAAAATATGTCTACATACAATTTATATGGGGTATTCTTAATTTTATTTAAAGATACTTGGCGCTTTCCTGTCTTCTCTTGCGTCAAACTGTCGCAATTTTAAGGTGTCCTGTAATTCCTGCGGGTGTCCTGCCCTACGGATTGCTATTGGGCGGCCTTTTCCGCATGGCGCCGGATGAACAACAGAAAGAGCGTGGCAGACAGGCCGGCTGCAGCAAACATCATGCACATCACCATGATCTGGTAGCGGGCGGCCACCAGGGGCGATACGCCAGACAGGATCTGACCTGTCATCATGCCGGGCAGGGACACGAGCCCCACGGCAAAAAGGCTGTTGGTGATTGGGATCAGGGCGGCTTTCAGGGCTGTGGGGCGCGCCGTCGCATAGTCATCGCCCCGTTTCATTTCAGCCGCCAGACGCTCTGACGCGAGGCTGACGCTGTTCATGGAGGCCGCGAAAATCATGCCGGCAAGGGGGATCATGACCTGCGGTGTAAACCAGGGGTCCGGCCGCAGGACACCTTGGGTGATAATGGCCAACACTGATCCGCCGCCAATGGTAATGGCCATAAGCGCGAAGGGGTACAGCACGCGCCTTGATAGTTTGGTGGTCCGAAGGGAGATCCAGCTGGACACCAGCGCCATGACAGCCAGCACGCTCACAACAAGCCAAGGCGTTTCGGCTGCGAACAGATAGACCAGGCAATAGCCAATCAGGGAAAGCTGCAGGATCATCCGTGCAAAGCCGTACAATGTTTCCTTGGCGTCACGTGACCAGGTGTGAAGGATGCCGATCACCAGGGCGACAGGGACAAGGGCCAGCGCCAGATCAGCCAGCGGAATAGTATGCGTCGCGTCAGCCACGTCCGGTATCCTTTCTCCCGTGATTTCATACCCTTATACCGCACATCGGCGGTGCTGCACATAGCCTTCTATGGACCGGGAGAGTGCTGGTGATACCGTAAGGCACCGCCTTAGGCGGCTTCGCCTTCTGCCTGTGGTATCGCCAGATAAACGTTGCCGCTTTCGTCCACACTGGTGTCGAGCGCAGGGGTGCAGCCCCTGTTGGCGCCCTGGGCTTCCCCGCTTTTGAGGTCGATCACCCAGTTGTGCAGCGGGCAGGCCACGGAATGGCCGTGCACAATGCCTTCGGAGAGTGCCGCTTTCTTGTGAGGGCATTCGTTTTTCAGGGCAAATATCTTGTTGTCCGATGTTCGGAACAGCGCCACTTCATATAGGCTTGTATAAATTCGGCGCGCGCCACGCGCCGGAATGTCATCAATATGACAGACCAGGGTAAAGGTGGGTTGAACGGGCATGTTTGTATCCTGCTGGATTGGTCTTCTGATTGGGTTTTGGAACGCCGCCGCTATGCAATGGGTTCGAGGTGAATTAGCAAACCACATGCCAGATTGAAGCCCAGCAGGACGCGCTGAAAAGCCTCTGTTTTTCAGCGCGTCACCACGTTGCAGAGGTCATTTGTGGGCAGAGCTGCTGTCTATAAAATAGACATTGACCAAAAAACTACCAGATCGGCCCCTTTTCGGGGCGGTTGCCCGCGGGGCTCAAGTGGGCTACAAAAGCCGCAGCCCCGCTCGACATATGCCAGCGTCCGCCTATGTCATAGACCAACAATCGATTTGTGACTTTTCTGGAGTGCTTTTCATGCAATCTTTCATTCCCCCGAAACGTACGCTGATGGGCCCAGGGCCATCGGACGTTCACGACCGAATCCTGGAGGCCATGGCGCGTCCAACGCTGGGGCACCTTGATCCTGAATTCCAGCGCATGATGGAGGAACTGAAAGGTGGCCTCCGGGCGCTTTTCAAAACCGGAAACGCCATGACCTTCCCAGTGTCGGCGCCTGGGTCTGCGGGCATGGAAATGTGCTTCGTCAACCTGATTGAGCATGGCGATACCGTTATTGTGATCAAGAATGGCGTTTTCGGCGAGCGTATGCGCGAAAATGTGGTGCGCGCGGGCGGCACGCCCGTGATGGTGGAATTTGAATGGGGCACAGCCCCAGATGTCGCCAAAGTGGCCGAAGTGTTGGCAGCGCATCCCGAAGCCAAAATCCTGGCCTTCGTGCATGCGGAAACCTCAACCGGCGTCCTGTCCGACGCCGAAGCGCTGTGTGCGCTTGCGCGTGCGCATGACTGCCTGACCATCGTTGATGCGGTCACCAGCCTGGGTGGCCTGCCCGTTGAGGTGGACAAGTGGGGCATCGACGCCATCTATTCCGGCAGCCAGAAGTGCTTGTCGTGCACGCCGGGCCTGTCGCCAGTCAGCTTTTCCGAACGCGCGCTGGACCGCGTGCGAGCGCGCAAGACGCCGGTGCAAAGCTGGTTCCTCGACCTCAGCCTGGTGATGGCATATTGGGACGGCACGGGTGGTCGGTCCTACCATCATACCGCGCCGGTGAACCCGCTTTACGGCCTCCATGAAAGCCTGGTGATGCTGTTTGAGGAGGGGCTGGAGGAAAGCCATGCCCGCCACGCGGTGATGCATGAAGGCCTGGCTGCGGGCCTCGAGAGCATGGGTCTTGAGTTCCTTGTGGACGCCGATGTTCGCCTGCCGATGCTGAATGCGGTGAAGGTGCCGGACGGCATTGATGAAGCGGCGGTGCGGGCGCACCTGCTCGCTGACTATGACCTGGAAATCGGCGCCGGGCTTGGCCCGATGGCGGGCAAGGTTTGGCGCATTGGCCTGATGGGTACATCAGCGCGCGAAGAAAATGTAGAACTGTGCCTTACCGCACTCGCAGACGCGCTGGGCAAGCAGCAGATGCATGTGGACGGCCTGAAGGCGCTTGAGGCAGCCCGCGCCGCCATGAGCGACGACTAGGGCGCCATCCAGCGGCTTGTGAAAGAAGAAGGGCGGGGATTTTCCCGCCCTTTCTTTGTCTGGCCCCTATGAGCCTGCCTTGCCAATAAGCTTGCGCCACATCCGGTGTTCGCACGCCAAGCCGCCGCCCGACAGGGTGCTGGCGAAGGCCAGGACAAACAGAAGCCACATCACTTTGTCAGCCTGTTCCGCCCCCTTGAGCAGCAGCGAGCAGCCAATCAGGGCGGCGGCCCACAGGATGCTCTGGGTGATTTTCTGGTGCTTGGTTGCTGGTTTTTTTTCAGTATCTGGGTTTTTGTCCTCGGTCATGATCTAGTCCTTATATTGTACTGCTTGGGTTCTTTTATGTAACCTATAGGTATCATATAGGCATATATGTGACCCATGTCAAGAGACGATACTTTTCTTGCTTGCCTAGTGTGATCCGAAATGTGCCGCTTTGCGTAGAAGGAGTATTCCTCGTTTCAGCGATCCCTATGGGTCTCTTCCCTCTCCACCCTGGAGGCCCAACGCTGACTGACCCGCCCCCTTCCCCCGAGGGCGGGTCAATTTTTTAGAGTTGGTCAAGCTTCTGTCACAAGAAATCCCGATGCTGCCCAAATCCGCCTTTAAGGGTTGGTGCAAGCATGACCTTTCTGTATGAAGGGCCCATCAGATGGCAGAGGATAGTATGAGCAAGTTTGTAGCGCTGTTGCGCGGTATCAATGTGGGCGGCCACAAGAAGGTCCCAATGGCGGACCTGAAAGGGGTGGCGGCGAAATGCGGCTTCACCGGCGTGCAGCATTATATCCAGTCAGGTAACCTTGTATTTGACAGCGAAGGCACGGCGAATGCCGTCTCATCCAAGTTGGAGCGTGCATGTGAGCGCGCCTTTGGCTTCCCGGTTGATGTCATGGTGCTGACGGAAGAAGCCTTCCGCGCTGAGGTGGCAGCCTGCCCGTTTGCGGATGGGGATAGCCCGAAGGGCGCGCTTGATCCCAAATTCCTGCAACTTGCCTTCCTTAAAGGCACACCTGATACAGCGCATATTGATGCGCTGTTTGGAACCTATGAAGGGCCAGAGATGGTCGCAGTCAAGGGCCGCACCATCCATATCTATTTCAGTGAAGGGTCAGGTCGGTCGAAGCTGACGCCGCTCTTGACCGACAAGAAGCTGGGAGTGCCTGCAACCGCGCGCAACTGGAACACGGTCCAGAAGCTCCTCTCCATGCTGGACGGCTAGGTTGCCCGGCGTCAGTCTTTGTCCAGCGCGCCCCGCGCGGCTTTCAGCCCGGCCTGCACATCGGCATCCTCTGGGAAGCGCTTGATGCCTATCTCAAAGAGCGGCAGCGCTTTTTCCGACATGCCGCCTTCAAGGTACGCATTGCCGAAGCTTGTCAGCCAATAGGCGCTGGTGCGCTCCAGGAACCCAGGGAAAGCGTTCAATACATCCGTAAGCGTGTCCAGGTTGCCTTCGCGGACAGATATCATGGCGATCCGGTGGATGGTCTCATTATCTACGTCGGCTGTGGTGCCATATTTTTGGGCGCGCGCCTTATAGTAGGCGTGTACCGCCGGAATGCCGCCGAACGCCTGATAGTCCGCCACATCCTCAAACCGCAGCCAGCGATAATCGGCAAAGGCTTCATTGAGCCCCAGCGCGATGGTGCGGTAAGCGGTGGTGACATGCTCTTCGTCGGTATATTCCTTGATTGTCCATTTGATACGGTCGCCTGCGTTTGCCTCAAGCGCCGTCTTCATGGCATGTGCCGCCAGCGTCACGACGCCTTCATTGTCGGCAATTGCCATCACCAGTTTGGTGTTGGACTGTGGCGCTGCCATGAGGGTGTCCCCGAACGTGCCGACAAAGTCGCGGTCAAGCGGCCAGGTGCTTGCCGTGACATAGGTGTCGAACAAAGCGGTGTCCGCCATGAAGCTGTTCAGAACCATGCGCCCGGCATACTGCCAGCCGAACAGCAGGCTCACCTCGCCCGCGCCATACCGCTTGGCCATGAAGGGCAGCAGTTCGTCCTTGAGGAAGCGCTGGTAGGCGGCAGCATTGTCGACAAAGTCGTTAGCGCGGTCATCAAACTCGGCCGGACTTTCAATGCCCACGACGATCAGGTCAGGGACTTTGCCGAAATCGCCAAGGCTTTTCGCCAGCCCCATGCCATGGCTGAAGTATCGCTGGCCGTCCAGCAGATACAGGACCGGATAGCTTTTGCCTGAACTGGCGCTATGGCCTTCTGGCAGGTGCACGCGAATAAAGCGGTCGCCCTCGAGCGCGGTGGAGGCAATGCGGTGGCGGGTGCCCACCACAATGGCTTCTTCGCCAGTCGCTGCACTATTCATTTCGCTGAAAGCATGCGTTGCCAAAAGCAGCGCACCAAGCGCCACCATAAAAAGCCGATAAGCCATAAAACCGGATCCCCATCTGGAAGTTTCGTTATCTTATAACGTCAGTGGGGCACTAATGCCATAGGCGTTTGGTTTAGCGAGGGGTGTTTCAGGCTGCTTTCTGGGCAGCCTTTGCTTCACGCCACAGCTGGGCCACAGCAGCCATCAGGCTTGGGCGCGTGGCGGCGAGATACAGGCGGTTGTCCGGCAGGTCGGCCTTCAGGCGGAAATAGGCCTTTTCAAGCGAATGATAGGGCATGCCCGGGAACAGGTGATGCGTTGCGTGGAAGCGGAGGCCAACAGGCGCCCAAAGTGCCGAGATATAGCGGTTGCCCGGAATGTCCACGCTGTCGAGGAACTCTTCCTGCTGGGTCATGCGCTCGCGCCCGCCGTTGCGGTAGGCGTGGGCGGCCAGAGTGCGCAGGCCATTGAGCACGAAAATCAGGATGGTGACCACATACCATACGGCCAGCAGCTTCCATGGCAGATAGCCTGTGTACATAAGGCCAAGGCCCACATAGGCATATAGCCCGGTGAAGATATCTTCAAGGAGCCAGCCAGATACCTGGTCTTTCTTTGGTTCAGGGCGGATATAGGCAAAGTCGATCACCAGCGAGCTGGCGCGCTTCCACACATAGCGGCGGAAGGGTGGGATGATCAGCGTCAGCGGCATCAGAACCGCGTAGCGGATGAGAAGAAGCCCCGGCACGATCAGCGCCTGCACGATGAAGGCCACGATCTTCCATGGTTTGTCGACCGCAAACGGCAGATACTCGCCGTCTTCGGATGTGCCATAAACTTGCGGCTTGTGGTGGTCGATATGGACATCGGCATAGGTGTATGCCGGCACCATCATGGGCATGCCGCAGAAAGCGTTGAAATAGCGCCGGAAGGCGGTGAAGGTGCCTTTCCTAAAGTGCGCGATCTCATGAATGAAAATGACGGCGCGGTACAGGCCAAGCGTGGCAACCACAAGCGCCAGGATTTGCACCAGCGAATAGGCGGGCGCGAGGGTCGCGGCAGCAACAGCACCCCAGCCGATCGCGGCAGACAGCGTGAAGTCAGTCCAGTAGATGCGGGCATCGGGCTTCCACAGGTCCTTGACCAGCTTGCGCGCTTCCTTCAAGGGGAAGTCAGCCGCTTCCGGGTGCTTGCCCGAGCGAACTGGGGCACCTGTCGCCGTGTCTGTTACCTTTTCTACTGTCATACCGATACTTTGGCCGTCTTGCATGTCATTCTCTTGCGCCGTGTTGGCGGTAAACCTTGTTTGTGCGCCTAATTGCCATAAAACGCGCCGAAAGGCAAAGCGTCTTAAAGCCGCAGCACCCTCACAAATCCTTGACTTTGGGCAAGGCGTTGGCGGCTTGTGAGGGAACAGTTGGGCAAAACTATGTCCCGGACGCGGGGCTGAGATGCATATTTGTGCTCTTTTTTTCAAACGGTTGTCCGTCTAATCTTGAAGACCAAACGGGAAGGGATGCTAAAGACGTGCTCGATTACCAGGCTTTGCTGGATTATATCGCTGAAGGGGTGCAGCCGCATTTCGGCAAGGGTAAGGTCGCCAGCTATATTCCGGCGCTTGCGAACGTTCCTGCCTCAAAGTTCGGCATGGCGGTGCAGCTGGCATCGGGTGAAAGCTTCACGGTGGGTGACGCGGCAGAGCCTTTTTCCATCCAGAGTATCTCGAAACTTTTCGTGCTGGAGCTTGCCATGTCCCACTTTGGTGACATGGTCTGGACGCGGGTGGGAAAGGAGCCCTCGGGCGACCGCTTCAATTCCATGATCAAGCTTGAAATGGAGCACGGCGTGCCCCGAAACCCCTTCATCAACCCCGGAGCACTCGCGACACTTGACCTGTTGATGGGCCTGAAGGGCGACACCAAGCACCGCATCCGCAATTTCCTGCGCTATCTGGCGATGAATGACGCCATCGACGCGGATGATGTGGTGATGCAGTCGGAACTGGCGCATTCAGACCTCAACCGCGCCATGGCCCACCTGATGAAAAGCTACAGGAACATCGACCAGGATGTGGACGCGCTTCTGGAGACATATTGTTTCCAGTGTTCCATGACCATGAGCTGCAAAGACCTGGCGCTGGCGGGTCTGCCGCTTGCGACCGGCGGTTATTCGGCGCTGCATGACGCCACGATCCTGTCGGCGGCGCAGGCCAAGCGCATCAATGCGGTGATGCTGACCTGCGGCATGTACGACAGTGTCGGCAGCTTTGCCTACCGGGTGGGCGTGCCGGCGAAAAGCGGCGTGGGCGGCGGCATCCTGGCGGTGATCCCCGGCAAGATGACAGTGGCTGTCTGGTCGCCGGAACTGGACCAGTTCGGCAACTCCTATGTGGGCACGGCGGCGCTTGAGCTGTTCACCTCAATGACCCACAGCAGCATTTTTTAGCGGGCTTCAGGCTGCGTTCGCAGCCCGCCAGCGCTTTTCGAGGATTACGATGGTCACGATGTAGATCGCGACCACAGCAACAGGCACCGCCAGGAAACGGTCATCCGGGAAAAGGTACCATGCACCCAGAACAAGCAGGGTGCGGCCAATGCCGTGAAACAGCCCGACCCAGTGTTCAATGGCCCAGGAAAGTGGCACCCACATCAGGCCGGTCAGGATGCCGACAGTAAGCGGCAGCGACGTATAGTCCGCCTGCAGGAAGGGGATGGCAATGGCGAATACCAGAAGCGCCGTTATCACGGTCTGGAGGAACAGGGTGTCGAACGTGTTCTTCGGCCGGCTCCTGCCCAACAGGTCTTCGCCTGTGAATTTTGAGACCAGGACACCAAGGTAGAAAATCGATCCCGTGCAAATAAACAATAGCCAAACAGCGTGCATGGGCGACAGCTGTGGTGCAACCGCGGCCACAACAGTCCAGGCAATTGTGCCTGCGAGAGGCATCGCAAGGAAGCGCCGTTTCTTGAATTCTGCGCGCTGCTCTTCAAGCGACCTAACTGGTTGATCGTTCACCACATTCCCCCATCGTTTTGTTGGTGCTGAACACTAGGTAGCAAAGGTGAGGGAAAAGTCCAGCCTTGGAGTATTGGCTGTGTCAGGAAAGTGGTTCACTTTGACGGCGGGGTGTCCGCGGACATCATGATGTAATCCCCGGCATTCACCAGCTCTTGATGGGCTTTTTCTACTTTTTCTGCCAGGTCGGGGCGAAGGTTTGCCCCGCCTGCCAGATAGAGCGTAAGCCCAACCTCCAGGTCATGCACGGGGGTGAACTTGCCGCGCCAGGCACCTGCGTGCACTTTTTCGGTTTGGTAGTTGATCATGCTGCCAGGGAACAGATCGACCCGCCCGGCTTCTACCATCTTCAGCGTGCCTGGCTGGTCCAGGTCGGATGACCGGATGATGCTTTTCTCCGGGATGCCGCTGTCCTGCAGCAACACACAGGAAATGTCACCACGGACGCAGATGACGCTGAAGGCGCCTGCCATGAGCTGTTCAGCCGGGAAAGTGCGGGTGTCGCCCTTGCGGGCAAACAAACGATAGTTGTCGTACGCCAGCGGCACCAGCCAGGTGAAGCGGTTCTCCCGGCTGGGGATGCGGGCGATGGAATAGATCAGCACATTGTCTGCGGTTTCAGCGAAACGGACCACCCGTGCCCATGGGGCAATGGTAATCTTGTACTTCAGCCCGCTGCCGTCCATGACCTTGCGGACAAGGGCGGTGGCATCGCCAGCGACCGTGCCGTCAGGGGCGGGGAAATTGTAGGGTGGGTAATTTTCCGTGAAAATGAAGACGTCGTTGGCACGCAAGCCGTTGAGGCCGCCAAAAAGCAGCAGACCGACAAGAAACACCGTACACCTGAACAAAAGCTGACGCCTCCCCATTGCACGCCCCACGCCGCCATCATAACGGGTTAAGCCACGGCGCGCACGCGATTATTGGTCGCGGGTGCGCTCTGGGCGTATCAGTCGGTTGAGTGGCCTACTCGAGCGCCGCAAGCACGTCGGCGGCAAAAGTATGGATCTTGAACCCTTCTCCGCCCGCAGGGTCGTGCCCGCGCCGCACGATCACCAAATTCTTCGACGGGATGATCAGCAGGATCTGGCCCCTGTTGCCGAGGGCAGCGAAACTGTCGTTCGGCAGTTCAGGGAAACGCTCGTTATAGAGCCAGAATTGCGCACCATACCCGGGGATGGCGCTGCCGTTCGCACGGGTGGCCGGCGGCTGGCTTGGGGCTGGTGTGGCCACATATTTGGCCCAGCCTTCCGGGAGGATACGCTCGCCGTTCCAGACACCATCATTCAGGTAAAGGATGCCAAGGCGCGCCAGGTCGCGGGATGTGGTCCAGACCTGGCTGGACATGACAAAATTCCCGCTCCAGTCTACTTCAGGCACGGTGTCGAACATACCGATCTTATGCAGCAGCGCCTTGAAGGGGAATTCCAGATAGGTCTGTTCGTCGCTGATCGCGTCCTTCAGGGCCCGCATCGCAAGCAGCGTATCGTTATTGGCATATTTCCAACGCTTGCCGGGGGCGGCCTCAAGAGCCGTGCGCATGGCCGTGTCATCCACGCGCCCGCCGCCGATATAAAGCCTGTCGGTACGGTTGCCCGCCGCGTTACTATCGAGGCCCGAGGCCATATGCAGCAGGTTTTCAAGGGTGATGGCCCGCCGGGGGTCCATGGGCGACTGCCAGCTGGCAACGCCCGCGGGCGCCTTCACGTCGATCATGCCTTTCTGGGCCGCGGCGCCGATGACGCTGGCGGCGATGGATTTGGCAACAGACCAGGTGCGCTGGCTGGTGCGGTGGGTGTAGCCTTTGATATAGCGTTCAATCAGCAGCTCATCGGGGGTCGCGACCAGAAGCGCGGTGGTGAAGGCATTCTTGCCGTATTTTGGATCGCTGAAGGCTTTTTCGACAAGATCGGCGAGTGCGGCATTATCTGCTTCGCCATAGTGCGCAGGCACGCTTGTCCAGGGCAGGGTGTCGTTTTGTTTGGACAGGGGCAGTTTGATCGTGGGCAGGTCTTTGGCGACCGACGAGTCAGCACCAACCGGCAACTGGGTGCAGCCCAGATGGGGGCGCCACTGGCTGATGCGTGGGGGCAGGCTGTCGCTGAAGGCCACGCTGACCCGCTTGGCATCCTGATCGATCTTGGCTTCAAGCGTGGGTACAATCTCGGCCACGAGGGGGTAGATGCCCGTCAGTTCCTGTGCCGCGATCTGGTCGGGCGTTTTGCCGCCATTGAAGGTCGCGCTGCAGGTGAAAGCGGCCTTGTAGCCTGCTGCATAGGCACGGATGGTAGCGTCGGTTTCCTGCGCGATGCTGGCGGAAGAAACGCTGGCCGCAAGTGCCAGCGCAACAATGGAATTTCTCATGTTTGCGTCCCCTTTTTCTCAGAGTGTCATCTGAAGCGCGGAGACGCAAAGTCAAATGGCTGTGATGTCAGCGCTCAACGATGTCCCGCTTCATGGGCGCCAGGATCGCCAGCAGCCGGTTCTGGGTGTGGAACGGTACATCGGTCTCATCCATCGCCTGCTGCAGCTGTTCCACAAGCGCGTTGAATTCGGCTTCCGTGATCCCAAGCTTGATGTGGGATTTCTTCATGTTCACGCCCTTGTATTTGCATGGGCCGCCTGAGGCCTCGCAAATCTGGTCCACCAGCAGGCGCGCCAGCCGGTCTTTCTTGGTCTGCTTGAACTGGTGGGCGGTGCGGGGGTCTTCAAAGGTCAGGTCCACCAGTCGGTTGGTGAAACGCGTTATGTTATCGAGCCCGCCCAGGTCGTCATACAGGCTGCCCGCATTGGCGACAGGTACGGCGCCCAAGAGGGCGGCGGCAAGAACAAATGTTTTCAGTTTCATTATCTAGAACCCCAACTGGAGAGACAGGTAAAAGCCGCGTTGGCGCCCCTGCAGGGCAATCTTGCCAAGGTCGGTGTAGGCGGCAGTGACGGTGACATGCTTGGACGGCAGCCAGACCACATAGGCGGCCATGGCGTCATCTTCTTCGGCGAAGGCCAGATTGTCAGGCTTGGTGCGGTAGTCGGCACCAAGCACGAAATGCCGGCTGAGAAGATAGGCCGCTGACCCTTCAAACTGGAGCGACCTGCCTGAGCCGTTCGGGCCGCCAAAGCCCAGAAGCCCAAACTGGTTGGCGCGGGTCAGCCGGGTCGTGCCGGTAAACGGTGAACTCGCCGGTCACGGGATCAAGTTTGCCCAGCCCCCCGTCTCGAATGCCAATCCAGAGCATACCCGCCGGGTCTTCGGC
>JBNKYQ010000048.1:0-13837 GCA_050300975.1 Kordiimonas sp. | reverse complement strand
TGTTATACCAAAAGTTATATCATTACAACTTTACCACGGGAGACATAAAAAAGGGAGGCGAAGGCCTCCCTGATCATACTCAATTCTTATCCTCAGTCTTCAACCCAGGTCACATGACCCATCTTGCGGCCTTCGCGCGGCTCAAGCTTGCCATAGTGATGATAGTGGGCCTTGGGGTCCGACAGATATTTCTCGAAATCGAGAATGTCTTTACCGAGGAGGTTCTTCATCTTCACCTTGCCGTGGGCGTCAGTGGCGCCAAGCGGCAGATCACAGATGGCGCGGATATGCTGCTCGAACTGGCTGGTGGCCGCACCCTCGATGGTCCAGTGGCCACTGTTGTGCACGCGCGGTGCAATCTCGTTGACCACAATCTCGCCCGTGCCGTCATTGACGAACATCTCAACGGTCATCACGCCGATATATTCAAGTGCGTTGGCGATGCGGGTGGCCATCACCTTGGCTTTGGCCTCAACCACTTCCGAAATCTGCGCCGGAACGGTGCTGGTGTCCAGGATATGGTTGGTGTGCACGTTTTCAGCCACCGGGAAGGCCGCCACGTCGCCACTTGCCGAGCGCGCCACAACAACGCTGATCTCGCGGTCGAACATCACAAAGCCTTCAAGAATGGCAGGCGTGCCCTTGGTGACACCCATCACGTCCTCGACATCCTTGCGCGCCTTGATCATCAGCTGGCCCTTGCCGTCATAGCCGAACCGGCGGGTCTTGGCGACGGACGGGCGGCCGATTTCCTTGAAGGCTTCATCGAGTTCCTCTTCCGTCTGGAACGGCATGAAGGGGGCGGTTTTCACACCACAGTCATTGAGGAACTTCTTTTCGACCAGGCGGTCCTGCGACACTTCAAGGGCGCGCGCGCCGGGGCGCAGCAGCGTTTCCTTGGCCACCACCTCAGCGGTGCGGGCAGGAACATTTTCAAATTCATAGGTCGCAACATCAACGCTTGCGGCAAATTCAGCCAGCGCGTCTTCGTTTTCATATTCGGCGATGGTGAAATCGCACGCCACATGGAACGCAGGGCTGCGAACATCAGGGCAGAAGATATGGCAACGATAGCCAAGGCGCGCAGCCGCCATGGCGAGCATGCGGCCAAGCTGGCCACCGCCCAAAATGCCGATTTTTCCACCGGGTTTAATCTGTGTCATGCTGGTTTCCTGCCTCTAGCGGTTAGCGCTTAAGCGTCATCTACCGGAATTTCAGCCACGCTTTCGGTTTGCGCGGCGCGCCAGGCGTCAAGCTTCTCGGCGACTTCCTCATCCATCAGGGCAATCACGGCGGCAGCCAGAAGGCCTGCGTTCTTGGCGCCCGCTTCGCCGATGGCCAGCGTGCCAACCGGGACACCGGCGGGCATCTGCACGATCGACAGCAGGCTATCCTTGCCGGACAGCATGCTGGACTGCACTGGCACACCGAACACCGGCAGCGGGGTCATGGCGGCGGCCATGCCCGGCAGGTGCGCGGCACCGCCAGCACCGGCGATGATGCATTTCAGGCCGCGATCTTTGGCTGTTTTGGCATAGTCATAAAGACGGTCCGGCGTCCGGTGGGCCGAAACGATGCGGGTCTCATAAGACACGCCAAGTTCATCAAGCACATCGGCTGCGTGCTTCATTGTCGGCCAGTCAGACTGGCTACCCATAATGATACCAATTTCGGGCGTCTCGTTGCTCATGGTCGCTTCCATCCTAAAAGCCATGACAGGTCCCGCACTTGCGGCAACCCATCTGCCATCCCTGCGGAGCGCGCATTATAGGCATGCGCTTCGGTATTGCAAGCTTTGCCGGAAAGCCCCAAAAACCGCCTATTTCGCGCCAAATTCATCAGGAAACTTGCAAGTCGATTCACAAAGACGCCATAATGGATTACATACAGTCGAAAGTAACCGGTACAGGGTCTTGTATGAAAATAACCAATACACCTGGCGTCACGCGTACCGCTCCGACGCGCTCAGTGCGCAAAACCGGGGCGACCGGCAGTGCGACTGAAGCGTCCGCTGTCCGCGAAATCAATGACACCGTACAGGTTACCACCATCCCGCCCGAGGAAATGACCCCGCGTGTCCAGCAGGCGATCATGTCGCTGATGGAAGAAGTGGACAAACTGAGACGAGAGTTGGACGCCACCAACCGGCGCCTGCGGGAAATGGAAGACGTGGCCGACACGGACGTGTTGCTGCCGGTTCCCAACCGGCGCGCCTTCGTGCGCGAACTGAACCGCATGATTTCCTTCGCCGAACGCTACGGCACGCCTTCAACGCTGATGTTCATTGACCTCAATGACATGAAGCTGATCAACGACAAATACGGCCACGAAGCCGGCGACAAGGCCCTGTTTCATGTGGCCCGCACGCTGGTGGATAACGTGCGCGGGACCGATGTGATCGGCCGCCTGGGCGGTGATGAATTCGGGGTGATTCTGGCGCAGGCCGACGAACAGGTGGGCCACGAAAAGGCCAACTCGCTGGCGCAAACCATCGCCGACAATCCACTCATTATCGACGGCGAGACCGTCAAGATGAGCATGGCCTTCGGCACCTATACCTTCCGCCAGGGCGATGAGCCCCATGACGCACTCGATAAGGCCGACAAGGCGATGTACGAGAACAAGCGGGACATGAAGGGCGACAGCGAACCACGCTAGGAGGTTCCTTGTCGGGGGGTGCGAACTCAAGCGATGATATCGGGCACCAGCATATTACGCAGTTTTGAAATCTCGTCCTTAAGCAGCAGCTTGCGCTTCTTCATGCGCTGCACCTGCAAAAGGTCGAATGTCCCGGCACGGTGTACTGCCGTGATGGCATCATCCAGGTCGCGGTGTTCTTCCATAAGGGCAGAAAGTTGCTCCCTGATGGCATCCTCATCCATATACTGGCCCCAAAACTCGTTTGAATTGGGGTGGTTATAGCATGACAAGGGCCGACATAGAAACAAAGCAATGGACCTCATGGCCCAGCCCCGACGATTTTTGGGATTTCACCTGCCGCACCTATGGCCATGCCAGCATGCAGGAAGCCTGTCTGGAGGCCCAGGACAGCCTGGGCGCGGACGTGAACCTCCTCTTGCTCTGCCTGTGGATGGATGACCATGGCGTGCGCCCGAACGGTGACGACTGGGATGTGCTGCTGGAAGCCGCCAGCTGGTGGCAGGAGGAACGGCTGGCGCCGCTCCGCATGGCGCGCCGCGCACTCAAGGGCCAGGACGGCTATGAAGAAGCCAAGGCCGAAGAACTGGCCACGGAACAGCAGGAACAGCGGGCGCTGCTGAAGTGCCTCACCAAACCGCCTGTCAAGTCAGGCCACGCGCGCGACGTGTGGCCCTGTGTTTCGAGCTATCTGCAGATTTGCGGCGCGAAACTGAAAGCGCCCATCAAGCGCTAGAGCACCTTCCGGCCTATTCGCCCCAGCGGTTCAGACCCTCGACTTCAAGGTCAAACAGGTCCAGCGCACGCGCCGCCGTGTAGGTGATCATATCATCGATACTGGCGGGTTTGTTATAGAGGCTGGGGACCGGCGGGGCGATGATCGCCCCCATTTCGCTGAGCGCTGTCATGGTGCGCAGGTGCCCGGTATGCAAGGGCGTTTCCCTAACCATCAGAACCAGGCGCCTGCGTTCCTTCAAAATCACGTCCGCCGCCCGGCTGACAAGGCTTGAGGTGATGCCGGTGCGAATCTCGCCCATGGTCTTGACCGAACAGGGCGCGATCAGCATGCCCATGGTGCGGAACGACCCGCTGGCGATCGCGGCCCCGATATCCTTGGCTGGATAGAGCACATCGGCCATGGCCTGGACGTCGCGGATGCTATAGTCGGTTTCCTCAAGAAGCGTGCGCTCACCGGCCTTGGACATCACCAGATGGCGCTCCACATCCAGGCCCTTCAGAAGCTCCAGCGCCTTCACGCCATAAGCCACGCCGCTGGCGCCTGTAATGGCCACGATCAGCCTTTTCTTTCGAGTCTCTGCCATTTGGCGCAACAATCCTTCAATCCGCAGTTTTTCGACGATTTGCTAAGTGCCCGAAGATACAGGACAAGTGTTCTGGCGCAAATGTTTTCCGTGACAAGCGCCGCGCCTTTTGGTCTGATGGAGTGTCTTAAAATCGTAACAAAGAGGAGTGCGGGAATGAACCTACAGTCGCATGTGAATACCTTGAACGCGAAACATGCTGAAATTGAAGAGATCATCACCCGGGAAGAACACAGGCCGTGCCCCGATACCTTACGAATAGCACAGCTTAAGAAGCAAAAACTCCGCCTGAAAGAGGAAATGACCCGCCTGGTCAGACACTAAAGGCAGAAAAGCTTAACAAAAAAAGCGCGAGGCAAGTCCTCGCGCTTTTTGTTTGTGCTTCTTATCTCCGATAAACGCACTGCCTATTGCCCTGAGCCCCTAATTATTGTAGCGGTGTCACGAACTAGATTTTCCTAGCCATATTGGGGGCAATGATGGCAACAATCAACGGTACGAGCGGTAACG
Organism: Kordiimonas sp.; assembly: GCA_050300975.1. Classification (GTDB taxonomy): domain Bacteria; phylum Pseudomonadota; class Alphaproteobacteria; order Sphingomonadales; family Kordiimonadaceae; genus Kordiimonas. Next base: position 9,347 of record JBNKYQ010000048.1, on the reverse strand, counting down.
ACACGCTCACGGGAACCGAACCTTCAAGCAATTACATCCATGGTCTGGCAGGTGATGATGTCATCGAAAGCCATGGCATTCAAGACACGCTGTCCGGCGGAAGCGGCAATGACACACTGACCGGAAGCAGCCAGTACAGTGCCTTGTCCGGTGACGATGGTGACGATGTCATCACCGTTGAAGGCGACAGGGATACCGTTCACGGCGGCGACGGCAACGACAGTATCGAAGTCACGGGTTCTCGAAACAGCCTGCAGGGCGACGCCGGGGCGGACACGCTGGCAGCAACGGGTGACCAGAATGATCTGTCCGGCGGCACTGGTGATGATCTGATCGTAGCTACCGGCAACACCGACACCCTGTCAGGCAACGAAGGTAACGACAGCATCGAAGCCACGGGCGGCAGCAACAGCCTGTCAGGCGACGCCGGGGCAGATACCTTGACGGCCACCGGCAACTGGAATGACCTGTCTGGCGGCATCGATGACGACCTTATCTTAGCCACCGGCGACGACAACGACCTATCTGGCGACGTCGGTGACGACCTTATCGTGGCTACCGGCGACGACAACTACCTTTTGGGGGGCGACGGGAACGACCAGCTCACCAGCACGGGCAATGATGGCAGCGTCACCGGCGGCAATGGCGACGACACGCTGACAGTAGGCGACGGCCAAAACGTTAGCCTGAGCGGCAATGCCGGCAGCGATACCTACGTCGTCAACTGGACCAACCTTACCCCTGGCGCCAACCATTCCATCAATATCTACGACAAGAATGGCAACGAAGGGGATGTCGACATCCTGGATTTGACCAATGTGGTTTCCAGTATCGGCAACGTATGGTTTTCCCTGGGAAATGGCTGGGACCTGATCCTACACGTCACCGACGACAACGGTGCCGAGATTGGTTCAATCAAGCTCAACGACCAGATGGACGGGCGCGGGTATTCCTACTTGGGGTTCATCGAATTCCTAAAGGTTGGCGACACACTCTATGACCTCACCACCGTGGACGACGGCGAGACAACCTACCCCCTTCAATTCACCTATGGTCAGGGCTATTACTGGGATGAAGCACCGGAACTGCTGAACAGCGTCTACTCTGCGGGTACGACCCAGGGTGACGACACGGCAACCACCATCTATCAATATACCACCATCAACGGTTTTGCCGGCAATGATACGCTCGAGGCCGCGGCCTACAGGTCAAGCGTCAACGGCGGCGACGGCAACGACCGTTTGATCGCCAGCGCCGACGGGGTGTGGCTGTCGGGTGGCCAGGGCAACGACACGCTTGTGGCTGGAGATGCCCTCGACGCCAGGCTTAATGGCGGCAATGATGACGACACCCTTATCATCAACTGGGAAAACGCGTCTGCCGACTCGCCCTATTCAACACGTGTCAGCGGCTGGTCAGGCGACGACATCCTTGACCTCAGCACCGTCGCGCCCGACATGGATCATGTGGAGTTCGCGCGCGGCGAAGAAAACACCGATCTGCTTGTTCATATCCTGGATGATAACGGCGACAGAATTGGGACAGTTGAAATTACAAACCAGTTCCGCCAATGGAACGGGCCGCTTTACCGGATCGAAACAATCAAGCTTGGCGACCAGCAGCTGGATATGACGTTTGCCAACAACTTCGAAACTTTCCAGAGCGTCATGATCTATGGGGCAACCGAAGGTCCCGACACCATCATTGGCCAGGCAGCGGACGAAACCATATACGCCCTGGGCGGCAACGACACACTTACCGCTGGCGGCGACAATTATACCCTGTACGGTGGAGCCGGCAACGACACCTTCTATAGCCTGTCCTTCTCCGGCCTCATGTATGGGGCGGAAGGAAACGATACTTTCGTTATTGATCTGGATCAGCTTTCTGCCGGATCGAGCATCTTTGCTGGCGCCGGGCAAGGCAATGATGTCCTCAAGCTGACATCATCCAGCTTCGAGTTTTCCGATCTGCACTTTACTGGCAACGGACTGCAGATCACCGACGGTGACACTGCCGTCTATACAATTGGGGCCTCTCTCAAGGGCACGGACCAGCTTGAGACGCTGATCTTCAACGGCGTGTCCTATGACCTTACCTTTTCAGATAGCTATAGTGAACTCGAGGCATATTATCACCATGCCCTGACGGACGGTGACGATGTACTCACCGTGGTGTCGGGCTCCGTGCATGGCTTGGCGGGGGATGACACCCTGACGGCGGCGGGCGACAGGGTGTGGATCTATGCCGGTGACGGGAATGACGTGCTCACTGCTGCAGCGCCATCAACCGTGCTTTTCGGCGGTGCGGGCAACGACACATTTTTCAATGGTGAGTTCAGCGGCGCTTTCATTGATGACGCGGGCAACGACATCTACAGCTTTACCTATGGCGCATCCTTCACTGAGCTGAGGATCGAAGATGCCAGCGGCAACGCCAACATTCTGGATATCTCGGACATTGCCAAAAACCTTGAACATATCTATTTCAGCATGTCCTCCTGGGGGGACCTGATCCTCAATATCTTCAAAACACCCCTGTCAGAAGGCGGTGGATGGGGATCCGATAATCATATCGCGCGCATCTGGCTCAATGATTATTTTGAAGAGGACCTCTATAACTGGGGCACCATCGTCACCGGCAGCGAACAGATCTACCTCGGGGCCTATGCAACGGAAAGATCGCTGCAGGCATACATTTCCTCCATCGTCGGCAACACGGTGAACAACAAGGTCGTTGGCACCTCAGCCGACAACAGCCTTTACGGCTATGGCGGGCACGACACGCTGCGTGGCGGCGATGGCGAAGACACTCTTTATGGCGATGAAGGTGATGATCTTCTGATCGGCAACAAGGGCGATGACCAAGCCTATGGCGGCGACGGCAATGACCAGATATGGGCCGGGGCGGACGATGACGGCGATGATATGTTCATCGGCGGCGCGGGCGACGACAGCATTGGCGGCAACATCGGCAATGACACACTGATAGGCGGCGCGGAAGATGCCACCGCAGGCAGCAGTGCAGGCCAGAACAAACTTTATGGCGGCGCCGGGAATGACCTGGTGGTCGGCACAGGCTGGGACGACAGCATCGGTGACACAGAAGGCCAGTTCGAAGACGGCGAACAGGTCTCGAGCGCTGGCGACAAAGGCTTCCTTTGGGGCGGCAGTGGCGACGATACCATCTATGGCGGCATGGCTGATGACACAGTTGGTGGCGGCACCGGCAATGACAATGTCTCAAGCGGGGACGGAGCAGACGTGATCTATGGCGGCCAGGGCGAGGGCAACGACAGTGTCCATGCTGGGGACGGAGCGGATTCTGTATATGGTGGCCTGGGCCTTGATACCATCTTCGGGGAAGGTGGCGACGATCTGCTGTATGGCGGTGCCGGGAATGATTATATCGATGGCGGCGATGGCGCAGACAAGCTTTTCAACGGTACGGGCGATGACATTGTCGTTGGCGGCGCGGGTGATGACACCCTTGTCGGCGGCCCTGGGAACGACACCCTCACAGGTGATGCGGGACAAGACTTTTTCGTTTTCGCACCGGGGTGCGGTCAGGACGTGGTTACAGACTTTGTCACTAACAATGATGTCCTGGACCTGAGAGAAACCGGTATCACGGACATCAATACTGTCGCTGAAGTAGTGACCATTGACGGGCAGACCGGCGTGTTAATCACCATTGATGACAGCAGCAGCGTATTCCTTGCAGGCATGAGCCTGGGAGCCCTTGGGGATAGCAGCATCTTGCTGGACTAAAAAAAAACGCGAGGCAAGTCCTCGCGCTTTTTGTTTGCCCGGATAGTGTGGGCTTTATTCTTTGTCAGCGTCCTCAGATGGCGCATCACCAAACACGTCGGCAGCCGTCAGCTCTTTTTCGACAGGCGCTTCTTCAGCCGGCTCCGGGGCTGCTACAATCTCAACAGCCGGAGCTTCTTCTGCTGGGGCTTCGCCTGACTTGGCAGCAGCCTTGTCGCGGCGGGCGGCAGCCTGGCGCACAGCTTCATCAAGCTCGATCTGCTTGCAGAGGCCCAGGCCCACAGGATCCTGCGGCTTGATGTTCTGGATGTTCCAGTGGCTGCGGTCGCGGATCGCGGAGATCGTCGGCTTGGTGGTGCCAACCAGGCGGCTGATCTGCAGATCGGAAAGCTCTGGGTGATTGCGCACCAGCCACGCGATGGCGTCTGGCTTGTCCTGGCGCTTGGAAACCGGCGTATAGCGCGGGCCCTTCGTGCGCGGCACCGCTTTCACGTCATCTTCGCTTAGCACAAGCGCACCCTTTGGGTCTGCCTGGCAGCGGTTAATCTCATCCCACGTCAGCTGGCCGCTGGCGGTTGGATCCTGGCCCACGATGTTGGTGCCAACAGTGCCGTCCGCAATGCCCTGAATCTCAAGTTCGTGCAACTGGCAGAATTCGGCAATCTGCTTGAATGTAAGCGCCGTGTTATCCACCAGCCATACAGCGGTGGCCATCGGCATCAAAGGTTGTGTCATCCCGTTATCCCTTGTTTACAGAAATTCCTCTTCGCCCAGATAAACGATGCCGTTTACCTGCCCTCTCTGGATCCATGTTTTCCTGAAAGGGGGGAGAGAAATTCCTCCCAAGTCATGTGTATCAGGTCAAATGGCCGCTGTCATGGCGAATAATGGCGCCCTGAGCAGTTTTCTGGTCCATTTTACCCCCTTTCTGGTGCTTTGGGCCCAATCAGCCCACTTCCAGCATGATCTTGCCCATATGGAGGCTGGTTTCCATGCGTGCGTGGGCATCTGCGGCCCCCTCAAGCGGGAATGTCGAATCGATCACCGGCGCCACCTTGCCCGCTTCCATCAGCGGCCAGACATGCTTCTGCAGGTTAGCGGCGATCGCGCCCTTGAAGGCATTGTCGCGCGCCCTGAGCGTGCTGCCTGTCAGCACCAGTCGCTTCAGCATCACCGGCAGCATATTGACGGTCACTTGCGGGCCCTGCAGGAAGGCGATGGACACATGCCGGCCCTCGACCGCCAGGCAGTCGATATTCCTGGCGATATAATCCCCGCCCACCATATCCAGCACCACATTCACGCCTGCGCCGCCTGTGAAGTCCTTCACGGCTTCAACGAAATCCTCGTCGCGGTAGTTCACCACCACGTCAGCGCCCAGCTTCTTGCAGAAGTCTGCTTTCTCAGCGTTGCCAACAGTGGTGATGACTTTGGCGCCGAACGCCTTCGCCAGCTGAATGGCGGTAGAGCCAATACCCGACGAACCACCATGCACCAGAAGCGTCTCGCCTGCCGTCAGCCCCGCCTGGTCAAACAGGTTCGACCATACGGTGAAATAGGTTTCAGGGATGGCCGCCGCCTGCACCATGGAAAAGCCTTTCGGCACATGCATGGCCGAGCCAGCGTTTGCGGTGCAAAATTCAGCATACCCGCCGCCCGGCACCAACGCGCACACCTTGTCGCCTATCTTGAAGCCCTCTGCGCCCGTGCCCAGCGCGACCACCTCACCCGCGATCTCAAGGCCCGGGATATCGCTTGCGCCCGGCGGTGCGGGATAGCGACCAAGCCTTTGCACAACATCCGGCCGGTTCACGCCCGCGGCCTCTACCCGGATCAGTATTTCACCCGCGCCCGGCGCTGGCGTCTCCCGCTCGCACGGCTTCAACACTTCCGGCCCACCCGGTGTGGTAATCTCAATCGCTTTCATCTGCTTATCTCCCTGCTTGCCTAAAGTATCTGTGGGCGATAGGCAGGAAAACAAGGTAAAAGGTGAAAAAAGCAGGAGGCACGCGCCATGGATTTTGACGATCTCCCCATCAAGAAAGACAGCCCGCTGACGGCGGTCGAAAAAGAAGACCTCTCGACCCTGAGCGCCCACGAGCTTGAGGAACGCATCAGCCGACTTGAGGCCGAGATCACCCGCACCAGGCGCGAGCTTGACGCAAAGGGTTCAAGCAAGGCGGCTGCGGAAGCCTTTTTTAAATCGTGAGAGAAAGCGCCTGAGGCGTAGCCGAAGGACTTTTCTTCAAGGCGCATAAAAAAGCGTGAGAGCCAGGGTAAGGGGGAGGAAAAGTCCGGCTCTCACGATAGGTTCACGACAGCGAGGAGTCGTGGAGGAAACTGGGAGGTTGGCGCCCCGAAGGGGTCAGGACGCCATGGCATTGAGCCCTTAGGCTGCGTCTGCCTCGATGGTCTTCATCTTCTCTTCCGTAGAGCGGATCTCAACCTGGCGCGGTTTCTTGTGATCCGGGATCACGCGCTTCAGTTCGATCTCGAGAAGACCATTTTCAAACTTGGCGTCACCAACACGGATGGTTTCCGCGAGCTCGAAGCGGCGCTCAAAAGCGCGCTTTGCGATACCCTTATGCAGGAAACGGCGGCCTTCTTCCTCTTCCTGGCCCTTGCCAGAGATATAGAGGGTGCCTTCCTGTACGGTGACATTCAATTCTTCTGGCGAGAAACCGGCCACCGCCATGGTGATTCGGTAATCATCTTCGCTCAGCTTTTCGATATTGTAGGGCGGATACGCGCTGGCGCCTTCTGAATTCAGGGTCGAATCGAGCAAACGGCTCAGATGATCGAAGCCAACGGTGCTGCGCATAAGCGGGGAAAGGTCAAAACTTCTCATTTCATGTCCTCCAAGTGAAGCGACTGATATATTTGACCCGCATAAATGCCGGGTCGGTTCAATGTCTGGCCCCGAATTCGGCGACCGGACAAATCATATGTGGGGAGCAGTTTTGGGCCTTCAAGGGCAAAAAATGAAAAAGGCGCCCAGATTGGACGCCTTTTCCGAAAAACTCGAATGTCGAGAACGACTTACTTCTTGAGCGACAGACCGCTGAAGCGCTTGTTGAAGCGTGCCACACGGCCACCTTCAAGAACCTGACGTACGCCACCAGTCCAAGCTGGGTGCGACTTAGGATCAATCTCAAGCGTCATAGTGTCGCCTTCCGAGCCCCAAGTAGAGCGGGTCTCAAAAGTCGTCCCGTCAGTCATTACCACTTTGATAGTGTGGTAGTCGGGATGAATTTCTTGTTTCATGGTCTTACCTCCGAAAACGAGGCGTCCGTATAGGTCAATATTTCACCGAATGCAAGGCTGTTTCTGCGCTTTTTGACCATCCAGGCAAAAATAATAATTCGCGTCCTTTCATCTTGGTGCACAGGCGCATTATAACAAAGTCAAAATCGTTGATTGGATTATGCCGCCCAATTCCCTATATCAGCACAAACAAAAGCCGCAGAAGCATTGCAGAAGCACCACAGAAGCACCCAAGGGAGCACCCATGTCAGACAGTACCATCCGCCGCGAGCATGAACCGCCAAAGGGCAAGCTTGCGAACCTGAGGACGCTTTGGTCTTTCGTGAAGCCCTACAAGCTCCAACTGGTACTGGCCGGGTTTTTCCTTCTGGTAGCGGCTGCCACCACGCTTATCGTCCCCAAGGCGCTGGGCAACATTGTCGATAATGGCTTCTCGAACGATAACGCCCAGGCAGTGAACGACTATTTCCTTGTTTTTGTTGGCATTGTTGTGGTCATGGCCGTGGCCACCGCCTGCCGATTCTATTTTGTGACCTGGATCGGGGAACGGGTTGTCGCGGACATCCGCAAGGCGGTTTATGAGCGGCTGATCACCCTGTCGCCCGAATTTTTTGAAGAGAATCGCCCCGGCGAGATCGTCTCCCGCCTCACGGCGGACACCACGCTCGTCCAGTCCATCGTGGGCTCCAGCGTTTCGGTGTGGATCAGGAACCTGCTGATCTCTGTGGCCGGCACCATCGGGCTTTTCATCATGTCACCGAAGCTGATGAGCTATATCGCGCTCGTCATCCCGCTTCTTCTGGGCATTATCATCGTGGTCGGCCGTAAAGTGCGGAACCTGTCGCGCACCAGCCAGGACAAGGTGGCCGACGTGGGGGCGCGCGCGAACGAATCGCTCGCGGCCCTCAATATCGTGCAGGCCTTCACCCAGGAGACAACCGAAGCCCGCCGATTCGGCGACCAGGTGGATGACGCCTTCGGGGCCGCCAAACGCCGCATCCAGGTGCGCGCTGGCCTGACTTTCATCATGATCTTCATGATCTTCTCCGCCATCGCGCTCATTCTTTATGAAGGCGCACAGGATGTGATGACCGGTGCCATGAGCGGCGGCGAGATGCTTGAATTCATCATGCTGGCCGTGTTTGTGGCCGGTGCCTTCGGGGCGCTTAGCGAAGTCTATAGCGAACTGCAGCGCGCGGCCGGTGCTGCCGGGCGGCTGGCGGAGCTGTTGGCGTCGGAAGCCAAGATCAAGGCACCCGCGCAGCCCAAGGCGCTGCCGGCCAAGATTGAAGGCGACATTCATTTCGATAACGTAACGTTCCACTATCCCACCAAGCCGGACATTGCGGCGCTTGAAAATTTCAACCTGCATGTGAAGGCGGGGGAGACCGTGGCGCTCGTGGGCCCCTCGGGCGCAGGCAAATCCACCGTGCTGCAGCTGCTGCTTCGTTTCTACGACCCACAAGCGGGCTCGGTGAAGATGGACGGCATCGATATCGCCGAGACAGACCCCAAGGCCTTCCGCGAGCATCTGGCGTTCGTGCCGCAGGAGACCATCATCTTCGCCGACACGATCGCCGAGAACGTGCGCTATGGCCGTCAGGATGCAACGGATGAGGAAGTCCGGCAGGCGGTTGAGGCGGCTGCGGCGACCGAGTTTGTCGAGCGCGCCACAAACGGCTTCGACACCTTCCTGGGTGAACGCGGCACGCGCCTGTCGGGCGGGCAGCGCCAGCGCATCGCTATCGCCCGCGCGATCCTGCGCGACGCGCCGATCCTGTTGCTGGACGAGGCCACAAGCGCGCTCGACGCCGAATCGGAACTCAAGGTCCAGGAAGCCTTGGAGCACCTGATGGAAGGCCGCACCACGCTGGTGATCGCCCACCGTCTGGCGACCGTGAAGAAGGTGGACCGCATCATCGTCCTTGAGGACGGCAAGATCGTCGCCGAAGGCACGCATGATGAGCTTGTGGCCCAGGGTGGCCTTTACAAGCGCCTCGCGGACCTGCAATTCGGTGAAAACGCGGCCTGACAGGCCGGATGATCCGCGGCGGGGGGGGCGCGGCAGGCATATGAACAAGCGCCAAATCGCATTCGTCACCTTTTCCGTGATCGCCACGGCCCTCAGCCTGTGGCTGTTCGTGCCGTGGGACGCGCTTTTCGCCAGGCTGATGCCGCTGCCAGGCAGCATGCAGGAACAGGTGGACTATAGCGCCAGCAACGGCCTTGATGGCGTGATTGTCTATGTCCAGAAGGGCGGCGCGCCAGCGGAATATTACGCCGGCGGCTGGCACGACGCGGTGAAGCACATCC
>JBNKYQ010000047.1:0-13949 GCA_050300975.1 Kordiimonas sp. | reverse complement strand
CACGGTATCAAGGCAGGCACGCATGATGCCGAGTGACCCGCCGGAGAGCACAACGCGCTCATAATCGAGGCCGGACATCAGCACTTTCACGCCGTCACCTTCTTCGCGCACCACATTTTCAAAAGGCACGAGGCAGTCTTCGAACACCAGTTCACAGGTGTTGGAGCCGCGCATCCCCAGCTTGTCCAGCTTCTGGGCCGTCGAGAAGCCTTCCATGCCCTTCTCAACCAGGAAGGCGGTGATGCCCCGCGGGCCAGCGTCCACGTCTGTCTTGGCATAGACCATCAGCACATCGGCGTCCGGGCCGTTGGTGATCCACATCTTGTTGCCGTTCAGCATGTAGCCGTCATTGCGCTTTTCTGCCTTGAGGCGCATGGATACCACGTCAGACCCGGCACCGGGCTCTGACATCGCGAGCGCACCCACATGTTCGCCGGAGATCAGCTTCGGCAGGTATTTGGCTTTCTGCTCGGCGTTGCAGTTCTTGGTGATTTGGTTGACGCAGAGGTTCGAATGTGCACCGTAGCTCAGGCCCACGCTTGCGGACGCGCGGCTGATCTCTTCCATCGCGATCACATGCGCCAGATAGCCCATATTGGCGCCACCGAATTCCTCGGGCGCTGTCATGCCCAGGATGCCCAGGTCACCCATTTTCTGCCACAGGTCAGAAGGGAAGGTATTGGTTGCGTCAATCTCTTCGGCGCGCGGGGCGATCTCGTCGCGGGCGAAGCGGGCAACCGTTTCACGCAGCATTTCCATATCTTCGCCGTGGCCGAACTTCAGGTGGGGAAACTCAAACATTTTCTTGTCCCTTATTGGCTTATTTATTCGTCTTTTTCATCTGTGATCGTCAGGAGGGTAGCGCCGTCCGCGACCTGATCACCTGGCTTGAGGCTCAATCCAGTCACGACACCGTCCCTTGGGGCGCTGATCGTTTGTTCCATTTTCATGGCTTCCATCACCAGCAGCGGCTGGCCGCGCTCGACCGTGTCGCCGTCCGCCACCTTCACTTCGAGGATCTTGCCAGGCATCGGGGCGGTGATGGTGCCGGGGCCATCTGTCTCGTCATCCGCGCCGCCGTCACGGGCGTGGCGTTTGACCAAAAGCGTGCGCTCAGCGGTCACCAAGGCAACATGGGCGGCATCCACTTCAGCGAACAGGCGCTTCCTCAGGCCGTCCTGGCTGAAGGTCAGGACACCGTCCACCAGGTGCGGGCATTTGACCGACAGGGTTTCACCCAGAACAGTAACGGACACATTTTGGCGGTCCTCAGTCACATGGGCGGTGATGAATTCGCCGTCGCCCGTGTCGAACCACAAGACTTCGCTTGGCTGCAGGTTCAGGCGGAAATTATCGCTGATGGACCATGGGTCGGCGTCATGCGCGCGGGCGTGCCGTGCGGCGATGATGGCGATGGCGGCGGTTGCATAATCTTCCGCGCCTATCTCATGCTTCGCCAGCAGCGTGTCCTCGAAAGCTTCGATAAAGCCTGTGTGCACGTCACCCGCGCGGAAATCGTCGTGTTTCAGCGCACGCAGCAGGAAATCGCGGTTGGTGGTAAGCCCCGCCACCGGCGTTTCCGATACCAGGTTGATCAGGGCGTCGATTGCGGCTTCGCGGTCTTCGCCCCAGGCGATAAGCTTGCCGATCATCGGGTCATAGTGGATCGAGACCTCGTCACCGGCCTGCACGCCCGCATCAATGCGGCCTGTGGGGCCGTTGTCTGCGAACGGGTCGAACATGCCAATGCGGCCAACGGCTGGCGCGAAATTATTGAAGGGGTCTTCAGCATAGAGGCGCACTTCAACGGCGTGGCCGTCTGCCATCAATTCAATTTCGTCCTGGCTGAGCGGCAGCGGTTTGCCTTCCGCCACGCGGATTTGCCATTCAACAAGGTCCTGGCCGGTGATCATCTCGGTAACCGGATGCTCCACCTGCAGTCGCGTGTTCATTTCCATGAAATAGAAGGGCGCGCCGTCGAGCCCGTTGGCCACATCCACGATAAATTCAACCGTGCCCGCACCGCGGTAGCCAATGGCTTCTGCGGCGGTCACGGCGGCCTGGCCCATGGCGCGGCGCATCTCAAGGCTCATGCCGGGGGCAGGGGCTTCTTCAACCACCTTCTGGTGGCGGCGCTGCAAGCTACAGTCGCGCTCCAGCAGGTGGACAGCATGGCCGTCGCTGTCGCCAAACACCTGAACCTCAATGTGGCGCGGTTTCTGGATATATTTCTCGATCAGAAGCTCAGGGTTGCCGAAACTGTTCTTGCCTTCGCGCGCCGCGGCCTCAATGGCACCCGGAAGGTCCGCCGCACTGAACACCTTGCGCATGCCTTTGCCGCCGCCGCCCGCCACAGCCTTGATCAGAACCGGATAGCCAATCTTCTCGGCTTCCGCCGTCAGCGTGGCGACAGACTGGTCTTCGCCGTGATAGCCGGGTACCACGGGCACGCCCGCATGTTCCATCAGTTGTTTGGCAGCCCCTTTGAGGGCCATGGCGCGCATGGATGCGGCGGATGGGCCGACAAAGATGATACCTGCCTCATCGCACGCTTCGGCGAACTCAGGGTTTTCGGACAGGAAACCATAGCCTGGGTGCACGGCGTCCGCGCCGGTGCGCTTGCAGGCATCGATGATCTTGTCGCCGACCAGATAGCTTTCACTTGCTGCAGCCGGGCCGATGAAAACGGCTTCGTCCGCCATTTTGACATGGAGCGCGTGGGCGTCAGCGGCTGAATAAACGGCAACCGTCTTGATGCCCAGCTGGCGGCAGGTTGCCATCACGCGGCAGGCAATCTCGCCCCGGTTGGCAATCAGAAGCTTTTTGATGCGGGTGCTCATGCGTCAATGCTCCATTCCGGTTTGCGCTTCTCGAGGAACGCGGAAAGGCCTTCCTTGCCTTCAACGCTGGCGCGGCGCTTCGCGATGCGCTCGGCGGTATCGGTGCGCAGCTCTTCGGTGATCGGCTTGTCCTTCACTAGCGAAACAAGCGCCTTGGCGTCCCGCTGTGCGCCGGGGGCGCCCGCCAGGATATTCTTCAGGAACACATGCGCTTTACTGAAGGCTTCCTGCAGGGATGGGGCGGTTTCATGCACCAGCCCAACCCGGTAGGCTTCAGCCGCATCGAAGCGCTCAGCCGTCAGGAAGTAGCGGCGGGCATGGCGTTCGCCAATCGCAGCCACAACGTAAGGCGAGATGGTCGCGGGTGTCAGCCCCAAGCGTACTTCAGAGAGTGAGAACTTGGCGTCCTCGACCGCGATGGCGATATCGCAGCAGGAAACAAGCCCCACACCGCCGCCAAAGGTGGCGCCGTTGATGATAGCAATCGTGGGCTTCGGGCAGCCGTTCAGGACAGAGAGCATGTCTGAGAGCGCGATGGCATCGCGCTTGTTCTGCTCGTCAGTGTACTCCGCCGCCGCTTTCATCCAGTTGAGGTCAGCGCCGGCCGAGAAGCTTTTGCCAGCCCCCGTCAGCACGATGGCGCGCACATCCGAGTTCTCGCCCAGCTTGGTGAAAGCGTTCTTCAGTTCCCAGATCAGGTCGTCGTTGAAGGCATTGTGTACGTCCGCGCGGTTGAGCGTCACAGTCGCCACGCCGCGGTCGTCAATGCTGCACAGAAGGGGTTTTACATCACACATGACAGCTTACTCCTTACATGCGGAACACGCCGAAGCGCGTTTCTTCAGCTGGGGCGTTCATGGACGCGGAAAGGGCAAGGCCAAGGACGCGGCGGGTGTCGGCGGGGTCGATGACGCCGTCGTCCCACAGCCGGGCGCTGGCGTAATAGGGGTGGCCCTGTTCTTCATACATCTCGCGGATCGGTGCCTTGAAGGCGTCTTCGTCTTCAGCTGACCAGTTCTCGCCGCGGGCTTCCATGCCGTCGCGCTTGACGGTGGCCAAGACGCCAGCGGCTTGTTCGCCGCCCATCACGGAAATGCGCGCATTCGGCCACATCCACAGGAAGCGCGGCTGGTAGGCGCGGCCACACATGCCGTAGTTGCCGGCCCCGAAGCTGCCACCGATCAATATGGTGAACTTGGGCACATTGGCGCACGCTACGGCCGTCACCATCTTGGCGCCGTCGCGGGCTATGCCGCCGTTTTCATACTTCTGGCCGACCATAAAGCCGGTGATATTCTGCAGGAACACGAGCGGAATACCGCGCTGGGCGCAGAGCTCAACAAAATGCGCGCCCTTGAGGGCACTTTCAGAAAACAGCACACCGTTGTTGGCCACAATACCCACCGGGAAGCCGTGGATGTGGGCAAAGCCGCACACCAGCGTTTCGCCGTAAAGTTTCTTGAATTCGTCAAATTCGCTGCCGTCAACAACGCGGGCGATAATCTCGCGCACGTCATAAGGATGGCGGCTGTCTTTTGGAATAACACCGTAAATCTCACGCGGGTCATAAAGCGGGGCGCGGGTTTCGCGCACCTTCACCGGGATGCGTTTCTCACGGTTTAGGTTGGCGACAATACGGCGCGCCAGGCCAAGCGCGTGATAGTCATCCTTTGCCAGATGGTCCACAACGCCTGACGTGCGGGCATGAACGTCGCCGCCGCCCAGGTCCTCAGCCGAGACCACTTCGCCCGTGGCGGCCTTCACCAGTGGTGGGCCACCGAGGAAGATGGTGCCCTGGTTCTGAACGATGATGCTTTCATCCGCCATGGCGGGCACATAAGCGCCGCCCGCGGTACAGCTGCCCATGACAACGGCGATCTGCGGGATGCCTTCAGCCGACATCTGCGCTTGGTTATAGAAGATGCGGCCAAAATGGTCGCGGTCCGGGAACACCTCATCCTGGTTCGGCAGGTTGGCGCCGCCGCTGTCCACCAGATAGATGCAGGGCAGCTTGTTCTCCCGCGCGATTTCCTGAGCGCGCAGGTGCTTCTTGACCGTCACGGGATAATAGGTGCCGCCTTTGACCGTGGCATCATTGCACACAATCATGCACTCGGTCCCTTCCACGCGGCCAATGCCGGTGATCACGCCGCCCGCGGAAATATCAGCGTCATACATGCCGTAAGCCGCCAGTTGCGACAGCTCAAGGAAGGCGGTGCCGGGGTCAATAAGCGTATTCACCCGGTCACGGGGCAGCAGTTTGCCGCGCGACAAGTGCTTTTCGCGCGCGCGCTCTGGCCCGCCAAGCGATACCGTGGCGATCTTTGATCTGAGGTCGTCCACCTGGGCCTGCATGTGGGCCGCGTTGGCTTCAAAATCAGCGCTCCCGGCTTCAATGCCAGAATGGATGATTGACATGTATGAGGTCTCCCGTCCGCACCCTTTTTGGTCAAGGGTCTGCTTTGGTTACGCTTGGCAGTTTACGGTAGATCGTGCTATCGGTACAATCGAATGGAAAAATAGAAACCATAGATGGCGTCTATAATGGATCTGTACCTTCTGAAGTATTTCCTGGCGGTTGTTGAGACGGGTAGTTTTACCCGGGCAGCCGACCGGGTTTTTGTGACCCAGCCAACGCTTTCCGCCGGGATCAAGAAGCTTGAAACCCAGCTGGGTCATACGCTGTTTGAGCGGTCGAACAGGCGGGTGTTCCTGACGGACGCTGGCACGCGTTTTCTGCCGCGCGCCAAGGCCATCCTGCATGAATGCAATATGGCGGTGCAGGTGCTTGAAGCGGACGTGACGGCCCCAGTGCTGCGGCTGGGCATCCTGACGACACTGTCGAACCGGGCGATGGGCGAGATGCTGGCGGCCTTCAAGCGGGCGGAGCCGCGCGCCACCATCGAGATTTTCGACGGCACGGAGCAGGAGCTGTCGAACCGCCTGGATGATCGCAGCCTTGATTATGCCCTGTCGATCCACCGCGGGCAGGGGGCTGATGCCGCGCTGCCGCTCTATGAAGAAAGCTATGGCTTTATTCTGGCGAAGGATCATGCGCTTTCTGGCCGCACGCGCGTAACGGCGGCGGACCTGGCCGAGGAATATATGATCGTGCGCAGCCGGTGCGAAGTGCTGTCGGAGACCAGCCGCTATTTTACGGACCAGAATATCCGGCCGCGCCTCGTGTACCGCACGCCCAACGACAGCCGAGCCATTGCCATGGTGGCCGCGGGGCTTGGGGGCACGGTGGTGCCCCTTAGTCTTGTTGATGAGAGAGTTGCGGCAGTGCATCTGCAGGGGTTCGATTACCGGCGGAAAATTGCGCTTTTCCGCCCGGCCTACCAGTTGCCCGAAGGGGTTGCGGACGTGGGGGAACGGTTCGAAGCCCATGTACAGGAGCATTTGGGCCAATAGGCCGCAATTCGAGAGTAACTTCCGTTTATCGCAATGGTCGAACAGTTTGACGCAATTTTGAATGAAACCAATTAATATAGAGGCACAAGGTCTCTCAATTTTGGTGCTATAGTAGCGCTATCTGTTTGAAGAAATTTACAAAACTTGTAATGGTTTAATCTGGTTTACGCAGTCGTTCGTATGGATATCCGAGCGGTTGTAGCAAGTGAGGCATGTATGAATTCGGGACGTTTGGTTTTAGGTGCGATCTTCCTGGCGCTGGCAGGCACTGCCGCCTGGCTGATAATGGCTGACGGCGATACGGCGGAGCAAGGCCGTGGGCCACGTGCAGTCAGCGTTGTGACCGCGCCTGCAAACCTGCGTAGTTTTACCGATATCGTGGAGGCACTGGGCACAGCCCGGGCCCGCGAATCCGTAACGCTGACGCCGCGCGTGTCTGATACCGTCCGCGAAGTCCATTTTGATGATGGCGATATCGTCAAGGCTGGCCAGGTTCTGGTGGTGCTTGAGGATATTGAGGAGAAAGCCCAGCTGCAGGAGGCGGAAGCAAACCTGCGCGAAGCTGAGCGTTCTTTCCAGCGGATCAAGAACCTGGTGGACCAGGGCAATGCCTCGCCCGCAGCGCTGGATACCGAACGCCGCCGTCTGGACGAAGCCCGCTTCCGCGTCGAGGCCTCTGCCGCACGCCTCGCGGACCAGCGTATCAAGGCGCCGTTTGACGGCCTTCTGGGCCTGAGGCAGGTCAGCGAAGGATCGCTGATCACGCCGAACACGCCCATCACCACCATCGACGCCATCGACACCATCAAGCTCGACTTCTCTGTACCGGAGCGGTTCATCGCCACGCTGAGGGCCGGCCAGCAGGTTGAAGCCAAGGTTTCCGCCTATCCGGACCGCCTGTTCAAGGGCGTGGTCAGCACCGTTGACAGCCGCATTGACCCGGTCACCCGTTCCGTGATTGTTCGTGCCGAAATTCCAAATGATGACAATGCCTTGCGCCCTGGTCTTCTGATGCGAGTTGAAGTGATAAACCGCTCCTGGCAGGCCATTGGCGTGCCGGAAGAGTCTGTGGTTCCCACAGGCGGCAAGACCTATGTGTTTGTGGTCAAGAACGGGGACGCGGAGCGCCGCGAGGTTACGCTTGGCCTGCGCCGCCCTGGCTATGTTGAGGTCAAAAGTGGTCTTGAAGCTGGCGAACGCGTGGTAACCGAAGGCACCATGCGCCTCGGCCGGATGGGCATGAAGGTGATTGACATGGCGACAGACAAAGCCACCGGAGGCGCATCATGATCCTGACGGATGTATCGGTAAAACGGCCGGTTTTCGCGACTGTTGTCAGCCTGTTGTTGATGGCTTTCGGGGTTATCAGCTTCCAGCAACTCTCTGTCCGCGAACTGCCGGACGTTGATCCGCCTGTGGTGGGCATTCGCACCAATTATCCCGGCGCGAACGCGGCTGTTGTGGAGACACGCGTCACCCAGATTATCGAAAGCGCCATCGCAGGTGTGCCGGGGATCAAGACGATCGAGAGCACGTCAAGTGATGGCCGGTCTAACATCACGATTGAGTTCCTGCTGAACCGCGAGATTGACGCCGCCGCAAACGACGTGCGCGACCGCGTGAGCCGGGTCCTCAATAACCTGCCGGAAGAGGTGGAGCCGCCTGAGGTCTCGAAGGCGGACAGCGATACCCGCCCGATCATCTGGTTCAGCCTAACGAGCCCTGTGATGGATATCCTGCAGCTGACGGACTATGCCGAACGCAACATCGTCGACCGCCTTTCGGTGGTGGACGGCGTGGCCGGTGTGCGCATCGGCGGGCAGAAGCGCTATGCCATCCGTATTCACCTGGACCGCCAGGCCATGGCCGCCCGTGGCATCACGGTGCAGGATATTGAAGGCGTGATGCGCTCTGAAAACGTCGAGCTGCCCGCAGGCAAGATCCAGTCCATCAACCGCGACACCATTGTGCGCCTCAACCGCGAGTACGCCCGTCCTGAAGATTTCCAGACGATGGTGATCAAGGAAGGCGCTGATGGCGGTTTCGTGCGCCTAGGCGACATTGCCCGCGTTGAACTGGGCGCAGAGCGCGATGAGCGCACGTTCCGCGGTAACGGCATCCCGATCATTGGCCTTGGTGTCGTGAAACAGTCCAAGGGCAATACACTCGCTGTTGCCCAGGCCGCAAAAGCCGAGATGGACCGCATTCGCGAAACCCTGCCGGAAAGCATGGAGCTGTTGGCGTCCTACGACAGCTCGGTCTTTATCGAGAAAGCCATCGACGAGGTTTATTTCACGCTCGCAGTCGCCATGGGCCTCGTGGTGCTCGTGCTTTATCTGTTCCTGGGGAACATCAAGACCGTGCTGGTGCCGGCCGTGACCGTGCCTGTGTGCATCATCGCAAGCTTCTGGGTGCTTAACCTCACCGGCGTGTCGATCAACCTGATCACGCTGCTCGGCCTCGTGATGGCCATCGGTCTTGTGGTCGATGACGCCATTGTGGTGCTTGAAAACATCTACCGCCGGGTGGAAGAGGGCGAACCGGGGCTTCTGGCCGCCTACCGTGGTGCACGGCAGGTATCCTTCGCCGTAATTGCTACCACGCTGGTGCTTGTGGGCGTGTTCGTGCCCATCATGTTCCTGACCGGTAACGTGGGCCGCCTGTTCGGCGAGCTGGCCATTACCATGACGGCGGCGGTTGGTTTCTCAAGCCTTGTGGCGCTCACGCTGTCGCCCATGCTGTGCTCAAAGCTCGTTCGCCGCCGCAACAAGAAACCGGCCTTCGCCAAGATGCTGGACCGCGGCTTCAAGCGCCTGCAGGAAGGCTATGGCAACATCCTCAAGATCTGCCTGGCCAACAAAACGATCGTGACACTGTGTTTCCTGACATGCTTCGGCCTGATCGCAGGCCTGCAGCAACGCATTCCGGCGGAACTGGCGCCAATTGAAGACCGGGGTGGTCTGTTCATGATGATCCGCGGCCCTGAGGGCGCGAGCCACGAGTTCATGGAAGAGCAGGTCTATAAGGTTGAGGAACAGGTTCAGCCGCTTCTGGATAGCGGTGAGATGGTTCGCATTCTGCTGCGCGTTGACGGTGGCGGCGGCTGGGGCTTCCTGATCCTGAGCCCATGGGATGAGCGCGAGCGCAGCTCCACCGAAATCCTCAATGAAATCCGCCCGAAACTGATTATGAACGTGCCGGGCGCCATGGCGATCCCGATCGAAACATCGGGCCTGACGCGCCGGGGTGGGGGCGAAGCGTTTGAGTTTGTGATCGGTGGTGACACCTATGATGACCTGGGGCGCTTCAAGGAAATCATCCTGCAGGAACTGCAGAAGTATCCGGGCCTCGTGAACGTGGATGCCGACTACCGCGAGACCCAGCCGCAGTTCAAGGTGCGGATCGATCGCGCGCGCGCCGCAGACATGGGCGTCTCCATCCAGGCCATCGGTCGGACGCTCGAGACCATGATGGGCGGACGCCGGGTGACCACCTTCGTGCAGGACGGCGAAGAATATGACGTCATTCTGCAGGCAGAAGAGGCAGACCGCCGCCAGCCGCTGGATATGGAAAACATTCACGTGGCATCAAACCGCACGGGGCAGCTGATCCCGCTCTCGAACCTTGTGAATGTTGAAGAAGTCTCCGGCGCCGGTAGCCTGCGCCGCTTCAACCGCGTGCGGGCGCTGACGCTGTCAGGTAGCCTGGGCGAGGGCTTCACCCTTGGTCAGGTGCTGGAGCATGTTGAAGGCATTGTGCGCGACCAGATCCCGGATGTGACCAAGATCGACTATAAAGGCGCGACCCGCGAATATAAGGAAGCGGGCAGCGACATTTATTTCATCTTCGTTCTGGCGCTTGTGGTGGTGTTCCTGATCCTCGCGGCCCAGTTCGAAAGTTTCATCCACCCGTTCGTGATCATGCTCACGGTGCCGCTTGCGGTGCTTGGGGGCCTGTTGGGGCTTTATCTGGCGGGCAGTACGCTCAATATCTACAGCCAGCTGGGGCTGATCATGCTGATTGGCCTGGCGGCCAAGAACGGCATCCTGATCGTTGAGTTCGCGAACCAGTTGAGGGACGAGGGCGAAAGCATCCGCGATGCCATCCTGGACGCGTCCAAAACCCGCCTGCGGCCGATCATGATGACAGGTCTTTCGACCGCCATGGGCGCTGTGCCCTTGATGATGGCGGCGGGCGCGGGCGCCAACAGCCGCATCACCATTGGTGTGACGGTGTTTGGCGGCGTGATTGTGGCCACCTTCTTCACGCTCTTCATCATTCCGGTCTTCTATGACTATTTCGCGCGCTTCACCAAGTCGCCCGGTCATGTGGCCAGCCAGCTGCAGGATTATGAAGACAAGGAAGCCAAAGGCATCCCGGCGGAGTAGGTGGGATCAGACTTCTTTGGAAATGGTTGATAAGGGCGGGCATCGTAGTGGTGGCCGTCCTTTTTTCGTTCCTGGCCCTTTTTTATCGGGGCGGCCACTATGGCCAAACAGATTCTCATATCCTTGGAGAAACGAGAGGCTTCAAGGTTTTTCTACCTGCAAGCTACAACGAAAAGAACGATGCGTCGTATCCGGTAGTATATTCCTTAGACGGTGAAAAGGTTCGCCACGGCGAGTTGATGGCTGCCAATGCGCGTATGCTGGCATTTCTTACGGACACACCAGAGGTCATCATTGTCGCAGTGTATACCCATGGTCACCGAACTCGAGACTTCGCACCAGACAGGGGAGCTCCGGCATTTACTCAATATCTTGGGACTGAGCTTCGCCCGCTCATTGACGCACAATTTCGCACATCAGGGCAGAATGTCATATCTGGTCATTCCTATGGCGGGCTTTATGCCCTTTATGCCTTTGCAGAGCACCCGGGCCTATTCGATGCTCACTTTGCTTTTGTGCCATCAGTGTTCCACTACGAAGGCATTCTTGAGCAAATGCAAAACAGACTGAACGACAGCCACCGGCCTAAATCCAGCCTGCTTCTTGTCAGCGGCGCTGAAAGTCAGCGCAAGTTTTGGCGCGGTTTTGATGGAGTGGTGAAGCGACTTCAGGAAGCGCCCAATGATACGATTCTATGGGACAAGGGCCACTATCCTCTTCCCCACCCCCTCATTATGCTAGCAGGTCAGATTGATGCTATGTTGTCTCTGCAGCCAGCCGGGGCGGACTAACCTGCAGCCTTCGCCTGCATGAATTCCTTGAAGGGGATGTCGCGTACCAGAAGGTCGCGGATGAAGGCTTTTTGGCATTCCTTGGCCACATCAACGGTAGCCATGTCTGAATCCCTCAGCGACGTCAGGTGCTCAAGCACCTCCCGGTGATGGTTCTTGTGGCCTTCTGCGTCCGGATAATTGTTGAGCACCATCATATGCTCTTCTTTTTCGCAGTGATTCCTGAGTTCGGCGAGAAACATGTCGAGGAATTCGCGTTCGACATAAGCGCTGGGCGCTTCGTTTCTGACAAACGTGTTGATCATCTCATAGAGATGGACGTGGTCGTCATCTATTTCTTTTATGTTGGTCAGCCAAGCGTGTGGGAAGTCTCCGGCATAGTTCATCGGTTGCTCCATCACCCCCAGTGGACAACTGTACACTGAAAAGTATGTCGCAGTAAGTGTAAATTGGGTTTATTGGGTAGGGCGCGCCTAGCTTGCCGCCTTCTTCTGCTGCATGAAATCCTTAAACGCCAGGTCTTTGACTAGGAGGTCGCGGACCAGGGCTTTTTGGCACGCGTGCGCCAATTCCTTCGGCGTAAGGTCCTCGTCTTTCAGGGTTGCCAGCTGCTTCATCATATGGCGGTGATGGCCGCGATGCTCGGCAAGGGCTGGGTAGCCGTGCATTTCCATGATCCGCTCTTCCTTCTCAAAGTGGTTCATCAGTTCTGCGAGGAACCAGTCGAGAATATGGCCGTCATCCACCAGCGTTTTGCCGCCGGTTGCAACGAATTCGTTGAGCGATTTGAACAGATGGCGATGATCCTTGTCGATCTCATCGACACCGGTTTCCCGTGCGTGGGGAAAGTTGCCTTCATAGGACATTGCGATATGCCTCCTGACTGAAGAACAAGGATAAGATGTATTTACATAATTTAAAAGGGAATTTGGGGTGTCTGGGCCAAACAAAAAGGCCGCCCGAATGGAGCGGCCTTGCGTATAGTGCTTAAAGAGAGTGCTACACCGTCTTGGCGTAATCCACCTTGAAGTCGGCGTCTTCAAGGGCGCGCACGAGCCTGAGGGCATGTTCCTGGTCCTTGGCTTCAACCACCAGTTCCATTTCCGTCTGCTTCAGCGACAGCGCGCCAAATTCGCGCTGGTGGCGCATCTCGATGATATTGGTGCCCACATGGGCGACGATGTCCGTCACTTTCGCGAGAGCCCCCGGCTGGTCCATCATGGTGATCCTGAGGCGCGCCAGACGGCCATCGCGGGCCATGCCGCGCATGATGGCGTTTGCCAGCATCCGGCTGTCGATGTTGCCTCCAGACAAGACGATGCCAACCTTGTGGCCCTTGAACAGTTCAGGGTGGGTCATGACGGCAGCAAGGCCAATGCCGCCCGCGCCCTCAACGACTACCTTTTCGATTTCCATAATCGTGATGATGGCGGCTTCAATGGCCCGTTCCGGTACCGTGACGATCTCGTCCACCAGTTCGCGCACAACATTCTGGGTGCGTTCGCCCGGCTGGTTCACGGCAATCCCTTCGGCGATGGAGATATTGTCACCCGCCAGCTGGGTGCCGTCCATTTTCTCCTTCATTGCGGGGAAGGCTTCTGTTTGCACGCCCACGATGCGGATCTTGGGCCTGAGGTGCTTGGCAATGGTTGCCACGCCTGAAATCAGGCCGCCGCCGCCGATGGGCACGACAAGCGTGTCGAGGTCAGGCACGTCCTGCAGCATTTCAAGCCCCACGGTGCCTTGGCCCGCCATGACCAATGGGTCGTCGAACGGGTGAATGAAGGTCAGGTTTTCCTTGTCCGCGAGCGCATAGGCCGCCTTGGTGGCCTCTTCAAAGTCCTTGCCGGTCAGCACCACGCGCGCGCCCAGTTCTTCAGTGCGTTTCACCTTGTTGAAGGGGGTGCCTTCAGGCATCACGATGGTGGCAGGGATGCCCAGGCGCCCGGCGTGGTAGCTGATGCCCTGGGCGTGGTTGCCCGCGCTTGCCGCAATAACGCCTTTGGTGCCTTCCGGCAGCGCCAGCAGGCGGTTAAGCGCCCCGCGTTCCTTATAGGCGGCGGTGAACTGGAAAATCTCGAACTTCAGCCAGCAATCGGCGCCGGTAATTTCAGACAGCGTAACGGATTTTTCCATGGGTGTGCGCTTGACGGCACCCCGGATTGCTTCTTCTGCATCGTAAACATCTTGCGCGCTTATCGGCAATAATTGTTCACTCATGCGTCACTCCCTGAAATAAAAATACAAAAAGACACGGCCCGCAGCATTGCCACAGACCGTATCCAGTGTCCATAAAAAGGTGAAAAAATTACAGGAAACGCCCAACCAGATCATCGATGGCCTGCTTGCAAACCTCTTCGCTCATCAGCGGCACATGGCCAATACCGGGAACGGTGACCGGCACAAGGTCCGGATGCTCGCTTGCCATGCGCTCCAGACACTCCGCCGACAGAAACACCTTCCATTGCTGCAACAACACAATAATGTTAAACATGACCACCCCATGTGATCGAATC
>JBNKYQ010000046.1:0-14409 GCA_050300975.1 Kordiimonas sp. | reverse complement strand
TTAGGTGGGAAGTGGGGAATTTATCAATGACCGCAGAGCGACGAATATTGGGCGCAAAGCCGGAAACGCTGTTTCAGGTTTTCAAATACGCCATCTACACGCTCATTTTTATCAATTTGGTCTATTTCCTGAGGGAAGAATATGTCGCTGCGGCGGTACGTTTCCCGGACGGCGTCGGCATGGGCATCCTGATCGACGCCTTCTCCCAGTCAACCGACAGCTTCGCCTGGTTGGTGCTGCTGCTTGCCTTTGAGCTTGAGACCTACATCATCCCTGATGAAAAGCTGAAAGGGCCCGTGAAATGGGGCCTGAACCTCATTGCGGGGGTCTGCTATGTCCTCATTACCCAGGCATTCCTTGGCTATATCAACCATTTCAATGAAGTGTTGAGTTTCGTGCCCTATGCTCAAGGCACCGCATGTGCGGCAGTCGGCACGGTTTCCTCAATCCCAGCGGATCTCTATGAGTTCGTTGACCTGACCGCGCAGAATTGCGGCAGTATCGACTCCAGCGCCCTTTTCTATCACGCTGACTATAACGCCCTGACCGACCGCGATATGCTGACATATCTTGAAGAACTGGCGATCACAGACGTTATCAATTCAGCGACGTGGCTGTTGATTGTGCTGGTACTTTGGGTGGATATTTTCCTGCAACTGCGCGGTGAGCTGACTGAAAAGCTCTACAAATGGAACGGTATCCTGAAGGCTGTTCTTTACCTGACCCTGATCGTCTGCTGCACCTATTGGGCGCTCCTTGGCGACTTCATGGGCTTCTGGGACGCCTTCCTCTGGATCATGGCCTTCTTCTTCATCGAATTGAACCTGTTCAAATGGCATGAAGCGCACCCGGCTGAAGAGGACGAGGAAGCGCATCACAAGGGAGAAGCAGCATGAAGCCGATTGTTGCCATCGTTTGTGATACCAGCCAACAAGGCCCGCATATCTATCATCAGGTGGGCGACAAATATATCCAGGCGCTGGTACGCTGCGCGAACGTTACCCCGGTGCTGATCCCGGCGCTGGAGGACCCGATCGCGCCTGCCGCTATCTTCGACATTGCTGACGGCATCCTGTTCACGGGCGGCTACAGCAACATCCAGCGCCACCATTATGGCGAAGCCCCGGCGCCGGACGGTGAGCATGAAGACCCGCGCCGTGACAAGAATACACTGGCGCTCATCGGCGCCGTGCTGGACGCGGGCATTCCCATGCTGGGCATTTGCCGCGGATTGCAGGAGCTGAATGTGGCGATGGGTGGTACACTCTACCCGCGCGTTCACGAGATTGAAGGCCGGATGGACCACCGGGAAGACAAGAATGCCCCTGTGGAGGTCCAGTATGGGCATGCCCATGCGGTCAACACCACGGAAGGCGGGCTGCTGGCCCGTGTCACCGGTGAAAACCGCTTCATGGTCAACACCGTGCATGGCCAGGCCATACGCGACCTCGCCAAAGGGCTGAAGGTCGAAGCTCTGGCGGATGATGAAACCATCGAAGCTGTCTCGGTAGACGGCGCGAAAGAATTTGCCCTGGCAGTCCAGTGGCACCCGGAATGGAAGGCCTGGGACGATGCGCCTTCCACCAAGATCTTTAACGCGTTCGGTGATGCCGTGCGCGCACACAAGACGAAACGAACCTTATAGAGAAGGACACGGCCCAGCAATGGGCCCTGCATAGGTGACCTATGTATGATGCAAAGCGCATCGAAGAGCTGGACAACTGGCTCAAAGCAGAAAATATCGACGATATCGAATGTATGGTGGCAGATAACGCAGGCATCGCCCGCGGCAAATCCATGCCACGCGTCAAATTCATCGAAGGGCTAAAGTCCCGCGGCTTGAAGCTGCCCGAGACCGTCTTCGGCATGACCATCACCGGCGACTACGCCCTGAACGACCACCTGTCGGAAACAGAGCGCGATGTGATCCTGATGCCAGATCTGGACACGCTGTGTATGACGCCCTGGCAGCCTGAGCCAACAGCAGCCGTTATCTGTGACGCGGAGCTTGAAAACGGCGATCCATGCATATTCTCGCCACGGCAGCTCCTGAAGCGCGTGCTCAAGCTATATGAAGACGAAGGCTGGCAGCCAATCGTCGCGCCTGAGTTCGAGTTTTACTTGATCGATCGCCAGGAAGATGTTGAATCTCTTCCCATTTCTCCTGTTGGTGCATCAGGCCGTCGTGACGTGGGCTCAGCCCCATATTCGATCGACAGCCTGGATGAATATGCCGCCTATTTCGATGATGTGTATGACGCCTGCGAGGCCCAGCGCATTGACGTGGACGAACTGATCCACGAAGCAGGTCCGGCACAGTTCGAGTTCAACGTGACCCACGGCCCTGCCCTGCAGGTTGCGGACCAGTCGTTCCTGTTCAAGCGCATCCTCAGGGCTATTGCCATCCGGCACAATATGTTCTGTACCTTCATGGCGAGCCCCTACCCTGACAGTTATGGCAGCGCCATGCATATCCACCAGTCGGTGGTGGACATCAAGACCGGCAAGAACATCTTCGCCAACGAAGACGGCAGCCATTCTGACCTGTTCCTCAGCCACATCGCAGGCCTGCAGAAATATCTGCATGAAACAATGCCGCTGTTCGCACCGTTCGTGAACAGTTATCGCCGTTTCTCCATGGCCTGGTCGGCACCAACCAACACGCACTGGAGCCGTGAAAACCGCTCCGTTGGCCTGCGTGTTCCGGGTGGTCCGAAGGAAGGTCGCCGCGTCGAGAACCGCATTGCCGGGTCTGACGCCAACCCCTATTTCGCCATCGCCACATCGCTGGCCTGTGGCTATCTGGGCATGAAAGAAGGCCTTGAGCCATCTGCCGAATTCAAGGGCTCTGCCTATGAAGCGCGCGGCAAGGCCCTCCCAAGGCACTTCCTTGAGGGCATGAAGAACATGCGCAGGAGCAAAGCCATCCGCGACATCTTCGGAGAAGGTTTTGTGGAAACATATCTCGATGCCAAGGAAATGGAATATGACAGCTACTCGTCAGTCCTGAGCCCTTGGGAAACGAAGTACCTCCTACTGACGGTGTAAGTTATGAATGAGTTAAGCAATCGAACCAGATTCTGGCAAAGCCAGGACGCGGATCACCATCTGCATCCTTTCACCAGCCACCCTGGCCTGCGTGAACGTGGTGTGCGCATGATCACCGGCGCCAAGGGCGTGTATCTTGAAGACAGCGAAGGCCAGAAAATCCTGGACGGCATGGCTGGCCTTTGGTGCGCCCAGATCGGCTACGGTAATGAAGAAATGGTACAGGCAGCAGCGGAGGCCATGCGTGGCCTCAGCTACTATAACCTGTTCTTCATGACCTCAAACCCGTATGCGACTGAGCTGGCCGCCAAGATTGCCGAAAAGACCCCGGGTGACATCAATCAGGTCCTGTTTGCCTGTTCCGGCTCTGAAGCCGTTGATAGCGCCTACAAACTGGTAAAATACTATTGGAACCTGAAGGGCCAACCGAACCGCAAGCAATTCATCGCGCGCGAACGGGCCTATCACGGCTCCACGACAGTGGCAGCCTCGCTTTCCGGCCTTACGGGCATGCACCCGCAGTTCGACCTGCCGATTGAAGGCATCCACCACGTGGGCCCGACGCCGCACCACTATAAGTTCGGCGGTGACCTGACCGAAGAAGAGTTCTGCGACCAGTGTGTCCAGGCGGTTGAAGACAAGATCCTTGAGATTGGCCCTGAAAACGTGGCTGCCTTTGTGGGCGAGCCCGTGATGGGCGCTGGCGGCATGATGCCGCCCCCTGAAGGCTATTGGCCACGTATTGAAGCCCTGTGCCGCAAATACGGCATTCTCCTGTGGTGCGATGAAGTCATCACCGGCTGGGGCCGCACTGGTGAATGGTTCGGCTCCACCTATTACGGCATCCGGCCAGACATCATCACCATGGCCAAAGGCCTGTCTTCGGGCTACCAGCCTATCTCGGCTGTAGCCATGGGCGGCGACATCGCCGATCAGATCGCCAAAAGCGATGAAGAGATGGTGCATGGCTTCACATATTCCGGTCACCCTGTGGCCTGTGCCGTGGCGCTCAAGAATATCGAGATCATGGAACGCGAGGGCCTTGTTGCTACCGATGCAGCCAAAGCCCGCATCGCCTATTTCCGCGAGCAGCTTGAGACACTATCGGACCACCCGCTTGTCGGCCAGATCCGTACAGTGGGCCTTTTGGGCGGCATCGAGCTTGTGAAGAACAAGGAAACCAAGGAGCTGTTCCCTGATGAGCTGGATGTTGGTTTCAAGTGCCGTGAGCATTGCTTCAATAACGGCCTGGTGATGCGCCATGTCGGCAATTCCATGATCCTGTGCCCGCCGCTTGTCATCACCAATGACGAGATTGACGAGCTGGTCCAGAAGGCGCGCCTTGCGCTGGACCTGACGGCCAAAGAGATCGGCGTATTGTAAGGAGTTTGCCATGACGGATAAGACACTCGGATACTGGCAGGCCAAGGCCAAGGACGCCAGGATCCACACCCAGGCCTATATTGACGGCAAGCGCACCGACGCGGCCTCAGGCGAAACATTCGAGACCATCAACCCAGCAACCGGCAAGGTTCTGGCCAATGTCGCGTCTTGCGACGTGGCTGACGTTGACAAGGCTGTGGCGGCTGCCCGCCGCGCCTTCAAAAGCGGCATCTGGGCAGACCTGCACCCGACCGAGCGCGGCAAGATCATGATCCGCTTGGCGGACCTGATTGAAAAGCACGCGGATGAGCTGGCCGTCCTTGAGACGCTCGATATGGGCAAACCCATCTCGGACGCGACCTCGATCGACATTCCGGCATCCGCCAATTCGATCCGCTGGTACGGCGAAGCCGCCAACAAGGTTCTGGACGAGATCGCCCCAACCGACCCTGGCGCACTGGCCATGATCACGCGAGAGCCCATTGGCGTTGTCGCTGCGGTCGTTCCCTGGAACTTCCCGCTTCTGATGGCATGCTGGAAGCTGGGCCCTGCTCTTGCCACCGGCAACTCGGTAGTGTTGAAGCCAGCCGAGCAGTCACCCCTGACGGCACTGCGGATTGCTGACCTCGCAGAGGAAGCTGGCATCCCGGCTGGCGTCTTTAACGTGGTGCCAGGCCTTGGCCACACCGCAGGCAAAGCGCTTGGCCTTCATATGGATGTAGACGGCCTCGCCTTCACGGGCTCGACACAGGTTGGAAAATATTTCATGGAATATTCCGGCCAGTCGAACCTGAAGCGCATTGCGCTTGAGTGCGGCGGCAAAAGCCCGCACATCATCATGGATGACTGCCCTGATCTGGACGCCGCAGCGCAAGCCGCCGCCGGCGCAATCTTCTTCAACCAGGGTGAGGTCTGCACGGCAGGCTCCCGCCTTCTGGTAGACAGGAAGATCAAGGACGAATTCATGACCAAGGTGCTTGAGGCCGCCAAAGGCTGGGTACCGGGCGACCCGCTTAATCCCGCCACCAACCTGGGTGCCATTGTGGACGACAGCCAATACCGCCGCGTTCTTGGCTATATCGAAACGGCTGGCAAGGATGGCGGCAAACTGGTTGCCGGCGGCGAAGCCGCGCGTACGGAAACCGGTGGCTATTTTGTCCAGCCAACGATCTTCGACGGCGTCACGCCTGAGATGACCATCGCCCGCGAAGAGATTTTCGGCCCTGTTCTGGCCGTGATCGAGTTCGACGGCGAAGACGAAGCCATCGAGATCGCCAACAATACAATCTATGGCCTCGCCGCAGCCGTCTGGAGCAAGGACATCAGCCGTGCCCACCGCATGGCCCGTGCCCTTCAGGCCGGCACCATCTGGGTGAACTGCTGGGACCCAACAGGCGATCTTTCGATCCCATTCGGGGGCTATAAACAAAGTGGTTTCGGGCGCGATAAATCGTTGCATGCCCTCGATAAATACACCAATCTCAAGACAACCTGGGTGCAGCTATAACGGCTGCGCCCTTTTTAGGTGGAGAGAATGAAGAATGGATGCTTCCACGGTCGCTGATGCTGCAACTACTTTTGGTTTCCTGTCGCTTATCCCGACACTTTCGGTACTGATCCTTGCTGTTACCATCCACCGGCCGATCGAAGCCTTACTCTTTGGAGCCGTGATTGGTCAGGTCATTCTGGCCATCCACCACGGCATGACACCCGTTGAAGGCATCTTCGCCTACGCGGACGCCACCCTGAATGCCCTGATGGACGAAGACCTAGCCTGGGTCGTACTTGTCTGCGGTGCCATGGGGGCCCTGATCGGACTTCTGGTGCGAACAGGGGCTGTGACCGAATTCATGGACATTGTGGCCAAACGCGTCAAATCCCGGACCGGGTCCATTGTCGCCACGTGGCTGATGGGTATTGCCGTCTTCGTGGACGACTATCTCAACGCCATTGCCGTGGGCTCCACCATGAAACGCCTGACCGACAAATATAAGGTCAGCCGCGAAATGCTCGCCTATGTCATCGATTCCACAGCGGCCCCGGTCAGCGTGATCATCCCGATCTCCACCTGGGCCGTTTTCTTTGCCAAGCTTCTTGAAGACGTCAATATGGCAGCACCCGGCGAAGGCCTCTATGCCTATATCGGCGGCATTCCCTATATGCTGTATGCCTGGCTGGCGATTCTGATCGTGCCCATGGTGGCACTTGGCAAACTGCCGCTGATCGGCCCGATGAAAAAGGCCGAATACCGTGCAAATGAATATGGCCAGACGATCCCGCCACGCGCAGGGAACCTGAAAGCAGACAAACACCCCATTGAAGAAAAGAAGGACGGCAAGCGCAGCCCTTGGCTGTTCGTTCTGCCTATCGCAGGCCTTGTGGGTGCGACACTCTATTTCGACCTGGAGTTCCTGCCTGCCATCTATACCACGCTCAGCGTCACGCTGATCGCCATCCTTGCGCTTCGCATCCTGGACCACCATGACGCGTTCGACACCGTGCTGGACGGCTTCCGCACCATGATCGAACCCCTGGCGATCATTTTCTCCGCCTATGTGCTGAAGGAAATCAACGCCCAACTGGGATTGACCGAATATGTGCTGCAGCTTGCGCTGCCATACATGAACGCCACCACGCTGCCGTTCATCGTGTTCGCCATCATGGGCCTTGTGGCCTTCGGGACTGGCTCCAGTTGGGGCATGTTCGTGATCGCCCTCCCGGTTATCGCCGAACTCGCGATCCAGACAGACGCCAACATCCCGCTCGTGATCGGTGCCACGCTTTCGGCCAGCACCTTCGGCAGCCACGCGTGCCTTTATGCCGACGCGACGGTTCTTACCTCGCACAGCTGCGGCTGTACATCGCTCCAGCATGCGCTGACGCAATTGCCTTACGCGGTTATCACCGCCGCAATTTCCTTGATTGGCTTTGCCATTCTTGCGTAAGAAGGAGCCTATGAGCAAAAACGACTTCAATTTCGACTGGCTGGACCGGGTAGAGAACGAAACCGCCCAGGAATGGGTTTATCGCGCGCTTCGCTTTGCTGTGATGTCGGGCCAGGTCCAACCTGGCCGTGCCCTCACCATCCGCGGCATCGCCCAGATGCTGGATGTATCAGCCATGCCGGTGCGCGAGGCCTTAAGGCGCCTCACCAGCGAAGGCGCGTTAGAGCTGAAGTCAAACCGCCGCATCATGGTACCGGACCTGACACCCGCCAAACTGGCAGAGCTTTTGGAACTCCGGATCATGCTGGAAGTCCACGCCGCAGAGCGGGCCCTGCCCTATGTGACAGACGAGCGCCTCGAAGTGCTGCGTGAACTGAACGAAGAACAGAACAAAGCGTTTGAGGGCCCGGACCCGCAAGGCATCATTCTGGGCAACCAGGCGTTCCACCGCGCGCTTTACTTGGCGCACCCGCACCCGGTGACCATGCCGATGATCGAACGGGTCTGGCTGCAGCTGGGCCCGCTGCACCGCCTGGCGCTCGCCAACCTTGAAAAGCACTATGTGACCGACCGGCACGTTGAGATCATGAAGGCGATCGAGACCCGCAACCCGTTTGGCCTCAAGGCCGCGATTGAAGCGGATATCCGCGACGGCGCCGGCTACATGACCCAGACGGAACTGCTGGAACGCTACACCCGTGACGAAGCGGAAAACCTGGATATGCCAGGCAAAGCCTATATGCGCCAGCTGGCCAAGACCGTTTAAGCGGGAACCTGACGGGTTCCCTGGTGGAACAGAAGCTTCCACACACCCCCTTCCATACGCCAGACACTACTCCTGACGGACGCAGGCTTCATCTCTCCCGCCACCGTGCGTGGGGGAATGCTGTATGTTGCAAGTGCGCTGTCTGGCCCAAGGCGCACTACCTCAAGCTCTTCGACCAGATAGCCATCCCCGGCAGGCTCGCGCGCAAGAAGATCAAGGATCGTCTCCTTGTCGAACACGCGCCCGGATGCGCCAAACTCGCGAAAATCGTCTGACAGCAGCGTCGCCATCACATCCCTTGATGCCCGCACTTCCGGGTCCGCCAGCGCCTCTTCCAGAAGCCGTATCTGGCGATTGAGGTCTTGTTCAGGTGTCATCGCGTCACTCCACCGGAAAATCGAAATAGGTATCGGGGTATGGCTCATCCGCCAGCGTGAAGTGCCACCACTCTGCTTCATAGGGCTTGAAGCCCGCTGCCAGCATCTGCATCCGCAACAGCATGCGGTTCACCCGTGCGTCGTCGCTCACCTCACGTGACGACGGATGCGATACAGGCCCGAAGAAATCCCATGGGCTGCCCATATCCAGCTCTTCCACGCTGCCATCAGGCAGGATGCGGGCAATGGTCAGGTCCAGGGTCGAGCCCCGGCTGTGGCCGGACTTTTCCGCGATATAGCCCTCAGGCACCAGCCTGTCCTTGCTGATATCAGGGTAAAAAGCGGCTTTGTTCTTCGTATCAGTCGCGTCAGCGACCCAGCGCATGAAATGGTCCACCGCCCGTTGTGGCCTGTAGCCGTCAAACACCTTCAGCGTCATCCCTTGTAGCTCAAGGCGCGCCTGCACAAGCTTCAAGGCATCTGCGGCCTCGCGGCTCAGAAACACCTTGGGGGCCAGGTAGCCATCAACTGGTGCTCCGACGAAGTTCCGGTCTCCCGCATAGCGCGCGTCTACCTTGATCCCCGGCATGTAGCTTTCAAGGTCAACAAAGCCTTCAGGCGGGCTGGCATGGGCCACCAGGCCTCCAACAAGCAAGAAAGCTGCTGCCACCGTCAATTTGATGCTGATACGCATTGCCACCCCCTTAAAAGCCCTAAGAACAGGCCTTGCATGTTATACAGTGAGCCAAAATACAAAAAAGCCCCGCCAGATGGCAGGGCTTTTTGAAGATATGGTGATCCCTACGGGACTCGAACCCGTGTTTCCGCCGTGAAAGGGCGGCGTCCTAGGCCACTAGACGAAGGGACCATCAATTAGGATGGCCTGCGGCGAGTATGGTGATCCCTACGGGACTCGAACCCGTGTTTCCGCCGTGAAAGGGCGGCGTCCTAGGCCACTAGACGAAGGGACCACGCTGCAGAACTCGCTGCGACGGGGGCCTAGATACCTACCCCCGGTGCGCCGGTCAACATCTTTTTGCATTTTTCTTACGGCAGCCCGACAAGCGCAACGTCGTCGAGCGTGATTTCCACTTTTCCGCCCCCGGCCCAGGTATCTTTCTTGAGCTTTCCTGCGATATGGAAGCGCCGCCCGATACCGGTACGCAACAGCTGACCCATCGGCTCGTCCCACTGGCGGAAGGCCATCGCCTTGATGGATTTGCCGTCACGCGACTTGAAAATGCAGCGCAAGTGATTCTGACCCACAAGATCGGCTTTCAACAGGTCAAGCTCTGGGATCGCAAACCTGGGGCTTGGATTACCAGGACCAAACGGGCCCACCTGGTCAATCTGGTCGATCAGATCGGCGGTCACGCCAGAAAGCGCGACCATGCCGTCAATCTTCAGGGAGCGGCTCTGGGCTGCCTTTTCCACGCTCTTGCGCATATGGTCGCGCAGGAAGGTCGTGAGCTCTTCAAGCTTGTCTGGGCTTGCCGTCAGGCCCGCCGCCATGGCGTGGCCGCCACCCTTCAGCAAAAGGCCGCGCTGGACAGCCTCAATGACCGCCGCGCCCATATCCACACCGCTGATCGACCGGCCAGAGCCCTTGGCTTCACCATTCTCGATCCCGATCACGAAGGTGGGCAGGCCGTATTTATCCTTAAGGCGTGAGGCGACAATCCCGATCACACCCGCGTGCCAGCCCTCGCCTGCCGCCACTACCACCGTATCCGCCTGGCCGCCAATCCCGGTGGCGCTTTCCACCTGGTTTATCGCAGCTTCCAGCACCTCTGCCTCAATCGCACGACGCTCTTCATTGTAGCGGTCCAGCTTTTCCGCGATCTGACGGGCTGCCATCATGTCGTTTGTGGTCAGCAAATGGGCGCCCAGATAGCTTTCCCCTACCCGGCCGCCGGCGTTGACGCGTGGCCCCAGAATGAAACCAGCATGGTAGGTGGTCGGTGCCTCCGAAACCCGCCCCACGTCAGCAAGCGCCGTAATGCCGACATTCTGGCGCTGCGCCATGACCTTAAGGCCCTGGGCCACGAACGCGCGGTTGACGCCCGTCAGCGGCACCACATCGCACACAGTCCCAAGCGCCACGATATCAAGAAGGCCGATAAGGTTGGGTTCGCGCCGGTCGCCGGTGAAATAGCCAGCCTCACGCAGGGCCCGGTTAAGCGCAATCGCCACCAGGAAAGACACGCCAACAGCCGCAACCTGGCCAAGGCCGCTGTCGTCATCCAACCGGTTGGGGTTCACCACGGCCACCGCTTCAGGCAGCTTGGTCTCGGCCTTGTGGTGGTCAACCACGATCACATCGAGGCCTGCATCTTTCGCGGCCTGGAGCGGCTCGAACGACAGCGTCCCGCAGTCAACGGTGATCACAAGATCAACGCCCTTGTCCCTGAGCCCCAGAAGCGCCGGCGCGTTGGGGCCATAGCCTTCAACCATACGGTCCGGGATATAGATTTCCACATTGGCGCCAAGGGCCGTGAGGTAGCGGTACAGAACGGCGGATGACGTGGCGCCATCCACGTCATAATCGCCAAAGATTGCCAGCTTCTCGCCGTTCTGCAGCGCCCGTGCGATGCGCGCCACGGCTTTATCCATATCAAGGATCGTGCTGGGGTCTGGCAAGCTTTCCTTGAGCGACGGGCTATAGAAGGCCTCCGCTTCTTCAAGGCCGATGCCCCGGGCCGCAATCAGTTGCCCGACAATAGCGGGTACACCGAGGCGGTCGGAAATGGCTTCAGCCATGCGCTGCACATAGGGCCGCAGTTCCCATGCCTGCTCAAGCGCAGAACGGCGGACACCCAAAAAGGGTTCCGCCGCTTCTGTTTTCTCAAGAATGTCGGTCAATGACGTAACCTTATTGGCGACCGTCCGGGCCGTGGATCGCCTGAACGCGGCGAACAGTCTTGGTTTTGGACCGCATGGTGATCGTGTCTGTTTCAATGCCGCGGCTGGTGACATGGACACCGTTCAGCATGGAACCGTCGGTCACGCCCGTTGCTGCGAAGATCACATCGCCGGATGCCATTTCTTCCATGCTGTATTTCCGGTTCAGGTCTTCGATGCCCCATTTGCGGGCACGGGCGCGTTCGTCATCGTTCCTGAACAACAGGCGGCCCTGCATCTGGCCACCGATGCAGCGCAGCGCCGCAGAGGCCAGAACGCCTTCAGGTGCGCCACCGGAACCCATATACATGTCAATGCCGGTCTTGGGGTCAGTCGTTGCGATCACGCCGGCGATGTCGCCGTCACCGATCAGCGCCACACCGCAGCCAAGCTCGCGCAGTTCCTTGATGATTTCGGCGTGACGCGGGCGGTCCAGCACACAAACCATGATGTCGTTCACGGCTTTGCCCTTGGCTTCGGCGACTGCCTTGACGTTCTCGGTTGGAGATTTGTCGAGGTCGATCACACCGTCCGGCAGGCCGCCGCCAACGGCGATCTTGTCCATATAAACGTCAGGCGCGTTCAGAAGGCCGCCCTCAGCGGAGATCGCCAGCACCGCCAGCGAGTTTGGCATGGCCTTGGCGCAGATTGTGGTGCCCTCAAGCGGGTCCAGCGCGATATCGACCTTCGGGCCGCCAGCGCCGACTTTTTCGCCGATATAAAGCATCGGTGCTTCGTCGCGCTCGCCTTCACCGATTACAACGGTGCCTTCGATCTGCAGTTTGTTAAAAGCTGTACGCATTGCTTCAACAGCAGCTGCGTCGGCGGACTTTTCATCGCCACGGCCGTTCCACTTTGATGCCGCGATGGCACCGGCTTCGGTGACGCGGACAACTTCCAGGACAAGTTGGCGATTAAG
The DNA here is from genome assembly GCA_050300975.1 of Kordiimonas sp. Classification (GTDB taxonomy): domain Bacteria; phylum Pseudomonadota; class Alphaproteobacteria; order Sphingomonadales; family Kordiimonadaceae; genus Kordiimonas. The sequence goes on along the minus strand of JBNKYQ010000046.1, from coordinate 2,070 downwards.
TTCCTGTGACCCCATTAGGCTTGCTCCCTTTTCAGGCTTCAATTCTCAGCATTGTGGGGGTCTCTAGCACACATTGGAGCGTAGTGAAACGGTCAAGTGTCGCTGCAACAGAAGCTTCAACTGTTTCATGGGTTGTGAGGACGATATAAACGCCACCATCCCTTGCACTTCCACGCTGGAGCATGCTTTCGATCGAAACATTTTCTTCGGCCAATACCTTGGTGATGTCTGCCATCACACCCGGCTGGTCATTCACCCGCAGGCGGATGTAATAGGTGCCGCGATGCTTGACTACCGGCACGGGGTTTGAAGGCTTCAGGCTGCTGGCTGGCACACCAAGGCGTGGCCCGCCTGCGCCCCTCGCCACATCTAGGATATCGCTTAGCACGGCAGAAGCGGTTGGACCTTCGCCCGCGCCTGCGCCCTCATAGACGGTCTGGCCCACAGCGTCGCCATTCACGACGACGGCATTCGTGGGGCCCATCACATTGGCGATCGCCGCGCGGGTAGGCACCATGGCAGGGTGAACCCGGGTCTCGATCCCCTCATCCGTCTGCTGGGTAACGCCCAGAAGCTTGATGCGGTAGCCAAGCTCCTTGGCGTATTCGATATCCACCGGGGCGATGTTACGTATGCCTTCTGTTGGCAGGTTTTCAATATCGGGCTCCGTGCCGAACGCAAGCGTCGCCAGAATGGCTGTCTTGTGCGCGGTGTCGATGCCGTCGATGTCAAAGGTTGGATCAGCTTCAGCATATCCAAGCGCCTGCGCGTCCTTGAGGACATCATCAAAGGCAAGGCCTTCGCGCTCCATCCGCGTCAGGATATAATTGCAGGTGCCATTGAGGATGCCGCGAACGCTTTCAATGGCGTTGCCCGCCAGGCCTTCCCTGAGCGCCTTGATGATGGGGATACCGCCCGCCACAGCCGCCTCGAACTTCAGCGGCGCACCGGTTTCTTCCGCCAGTGCTGCCAATTCCTTACCGTGGGTGGCGATCAGCGCCTTGTTGGCGGTGACAAAACCGATACCACGACCGAGAGCTTTCCGCGCCAGCGCAAGCGCCGGGCCATCAGAGCCACCGATCAGTTCAACAACGACGTTTACATCATTGCCCTCGTCCGCCAGATCGACAGGATTGTCGACCCAATCATAGGGCGTCAGGTCCACACCCCGGTCACGGCTGCGGTCGCGCGCAGATACGGCGCGAATTTCAACCGGGCAGCCAGCCCGCGCGGCCAACAGGGCCTTGTGTTTCTCGACAATCTTCACAACCCCAGCCCCAACGGTGCCGAGGCCCGCGATGCCGAGGATGATCTTTCGGTCGCCCTGATTACTCATACTGATCTCCAGTTACGCTTTAGTCTGTTCGGCGCGCCAGGACGCGATGATCTCGTCCTTGTTCGCCATAAGTTTCTTGATATTGCGGATCGCCTGCCGGATGCGCTGCTCGTTTTCCACAAGACCGATCCGCACAAAGCCTTCGCCGTATTCACCGAAACCAATTCCGGGTGCGACAGCGACTTTGGCATGCTCCAGCAGGATTTTTGAGAAGGCCATAGAGCCCATCTCCTGAAAATCTTCCGGGATCGGCGCCCATGCAAACATGGATGCCTTGGGGCTTGGGATATACCAGCCCGCAGCGGCCAGGCCTTCCACCAACACGTCCCGCCGTTTCTTGTAGGTTTCACGGTGCAGGTCGATGCAGTCCTGCGGGCCATTGAGCGCCGCCACGGACGCCACCTGGATGGGCGTGAAGGCGCCATAGTCCAGATAGCTTTTTACCCGTGTCAGTGCAGCAACAAGGTCTTTGTTGCCCGCACCGAAACCGACACGCCACCCCGCCATGGAATAGGTTTTCGACATGCTGGTAAACTCGATCGCGATGTCCTTCGCGCCCGGTATCTGCAAAATCGATGGGGGTGGATTATCGTCAAAATAAATCTCGCAATAAGCGATATCAGACAATATCCAAATGCCGTGCTTTTTGCAGAAGTCCACCACTTCCTCATAGAAGGCCAGGTCAACCACCTCGGCAGTCGGGTTGCCCGGATAGCACAGGATCACGGCTGTGG
>JBNKYQ010000045.1:0-14425 GCA_050300975.1 Kordiimonas sp. | reverse complement strand
TTACGCACCCGGCAGCGGCTATGTATATACCGACGTGTCGCCGCATTTCGTCGCGGCCGGCGAAACGCGTTTCGGCCAGCGCCCGGCCACCGAGTTCCGCACGCTGGACATCGGCGGCGACAAGCCGGCACCGTTCCTGCCGCGTGAAGAGGAAGAAAACCCGGCCATGGGCTGGCGCGCGATCCGCATCGCGCTCGACCGCCCGGCCCTGCTGCGCTACCAGCTGCGCGCGCTTCTCTATGCAGCGCCCGGCAAAACGCTTCATGTCATGTTCCCCATGATCGCCGAAGTCGCGGAGCTGAGGCGATGCAAGGCGATCCTGCAAAAAGAGATTGACCGGCTGGCCAAACATGGCCGCGAAGCACCGAAAGAAGTGAAAGTGGGCTGCATGCTCGAAGTGCCGTCTCTTTCCTGGCAGCTTGACATATTGATGAATGAAATCGACTTCCTGTCGATTGGCACCAATGACCTGATGCAGTTCTTCTTCGCCTGCGACCGCGGCAACCCGAAACTTGCCAATCGCTATGACCTGCTCGCGCCGCCAGTTCTTGCTTTCCTTCATATGGTGATCAAGGCGTGTGATAACGCGGGCGTTCCGGTCACGCTTTGTGGTGAGATGGGCGGTCGCCCGATCGAGGCTATGGCACTGGTGGCCCTTGGGCTTCGCCGTATCTCAATCTCGCCTACGTCGGTGGGACCGGTGAAACGGATGATCCGGTCAGTCAACCTCAAGCAGTTGCGCGATTTCATGCTCTCGAACATCACGTCGCCGGAGCATTCGATTCGCGACTCACTCCTGGCTTTTGCCCAGGATCACGAGATTAAACTTTGAAATTCTCTTGAAGCGGCAAATGTTTGTCGCTCACAGGAGAATAATTTCCCATAAAAATTGAATCTATTTGACTCGGCGCGTTAAATGTTTTTTGACTTATGTGTGGTCCAATAGAAACCGTAGAAAAATACCACGGACCGCAACCGCAAGCTGCTCGCACGATAGCGGGGCGAACTTATGGATGCAGAATTGTGGTGCTCGAGAGACCCAGGGGGAATTACCGTACGGTCTCAAGTTGGGAAACGCTGTAATAGCAGCATACTGCCTGTCCAGACTGAAAAAATCCAGCAACGGCGAGGCAGGGGACGGTTTTGTGATGAGCCAAGATGTAAAAACAGTAGGTGAACTACTGCGGGATGCGCGTGATGAGCGCGGCCTGAGTATCGAGTCCATCGCCAAAGATATTTGTGTCAGGAGCAGCTATCTGGTCGCCATCGAAGCGAGCGACTACGACGAGCTTCCTGAAAAAACTTTCGCAGTTGGTTTTGTGCGCGCTTATGCCATGGCACTCAAGCAGGACGCCAAAGCCATCGTCGCCCAGTTCAAAGAAGAATACGGTATTGAAGAAACGCCGCTTGCGTTGCCGGTGGACACGCCGCTTGCGCAGCCAAGTCGTCGCTTGCCGGGCTGGCTCTCGCCGCTTGCGGGTGTTGTGGGCGTTTCTCTGTGCTGGGCCATGTTCGGCTCCAGCATTGTCCCGTTCAGCCTGACAGCCGATAGCGAGATCATCGACCGCAACACGGACGTAGCCCAACTGCAGGCCGTGCAGGCGTCCCTGCCGACGCGGACCCAAGAGGCGCAGGCGTTTAATGCTGATGCGGCCGTCGTCAACGAAGCTGTTCAGCTTGAAGCGGTTACTTCCGGCGAAGAGAATCTGTTTGCGCGTCCAGCCTCTCTCTTCTCACCAGCTGCGATCGCAGATTCGTCCCCTGAAGGATCCGGTAACACCACCGTGCTGCTGGAAGCCAAGGAAGATTCATGGCTGCGCCTTGAAAATGCTGACGGTACGGAAATCTGGTCCGGGGTGTTGCGTGAAGGCCAAAGCTATCGTCCGCATTTTGATGGCTCGGCGCTTTTGTCCACCACCAACGCGGGCGGCGTAAGCCTGACGCTGGGTGGTCAGCAGTTGGTTGCGCTCGGCAGCCGCGGCGAAGTGGTTGAAGGCGTTCGCCTGGACCAGGATCGCCTGCTGTCGTCTGTCAGCTCGTCTACCGGCGGCTCACGCTGAATTTCTGAAACTGTCAATTCGCGAATTTCCTTGCTTTCAGCGAGGCGCTTCCTCATGTATAACGCCAACAAACACGCTTGGAGTTAGAGGTAAAAGGCCGTCATGAGTGTACGCCCCTGGAGAGACGTTTATCGCCGGAAATCCCGCCAGATCATGGTCGGGAATGTTCCTGTTGGGGGCGATGCGCCGATCACGGTGCAAACCATGACCAACACGCTGACCTCTGACCCGCGCGCGACCATCAACCAGATCCGCACAGCGGAAGAGGCTGGCGTTGATATTGTGCGGGTTTCCTGCCCGGATGAAGAATCGACTGCCGCCATGCCGGAAATCTGCCGTGAAGCCAACGTGCCGATCGTGGCGGATATCCACTTCCACTATAAGCGTGCGCTTGAAGCCGCAGACGCGGGCGCTGCCTGCCTCAGGATCAACCCAGGCAACATCGGATCCGCCGACCGGGTGCGGGAAGTGATCCGCGCGGCCAAGGCCAATGGCTGCTCGATGCGCATCGGTGTGAATGCCGGATCCTTGGAAAAGCACCTCCTTGAAAAGTACGGTGAGCCTTGCCCGGAAGCGCTCGTTGAAAGCGCGCTTGAGCATGCCCGTATACTCGAAGACAATGATTTTCACGAGTTCAAGATCAGCGTGAAAGCGTCGGATGTGTTCCTGGCTGTTGCCGCCTACCAGGGGCTTGCGGACGCAACCGATTATCCGCTTCACCTGGGCATCACCGAAGCTGGTGGCTTGCGCGGTGGCACCGTCAAATCCGCCATTGGTATCGGGTCGCTTCTGTGGGCTGGCATTGGTGATACCATCCGTGTGTCCCTTTCGGCCGAGCCGGTTGAAGAAGTGAAAGCGGGTTTTGAAATTCTCAAGTCACTGGGCCTTCGGCACCGCGGTGTGCGGATTGTCTCCTGCCCGTCGTGCGCGCGCCAAGCCTTCCCGGTGATCAAGACCGTGGAAGTGCTCGAGGAGCGCCTGTCGCATATTCATACGCCCATGAGCCTGTCGATCATCGGATGCGTTGTGAACGGCCCGGGCGAAGCGCGCGAGACGGATATCGGCCTGACGGGCGGTGGCCAGGGCAACCATATGGTTTACCTCTCGGGCGTGACTGACCATAAAATTACCAACGACAAGCTTGTCGATCATATTGTTGATCTTGTGGAAGAAAAGGCGGCTCAGCTTGAAGCCGCTAGCGCCCAAGACACTCATTAGCTGATGTAAAAGGAATTTCCCGTGTCCAAACTGCAACCAGCGCGGGGCACGCGCGATATCTATGGGGATGAAGCTCGTCGGATGAATGCTGTGGTGGAAACGTTCCGCCGCGTGGCATCCTCCTATGGCTTTGAAGAGATATCGACCCCAATTTTCGAATTCACCGATGTGTTCCGCCGCCCGCTTGGCGAAGCATCGGACGTTGTATCGAAAGAGATGTACACGTTTGAGGACCGGGGCGGTGAAGAGATCACGCTGCGCCCTGAGTTCACAGCTGGCGTCTGCCGCGCTTTCATCTCGAACGGAATGCAGCAGAACCTGCCGTGCCGCTTGATGAGCAATGGCCCGGCCTTCCGCTACGAGCGCCCGCAAAAAGGTCGCTACCGCCAATTCCACCAGATCAACGCCGAGCTTTTGGGCCCTGAAAACCCGGAAGCGGATGTTGAGCAGATCGCCATGGCTTGGCGTCTGTTGCGCGCGCTTGGTCTGGGCGACAAGGTTATCCTGCACCTGAATACGCTGGGCGACGTGGAAAGCCGCGTGGCTTACCGCGAGGCATTGGTCGCCTATTTTGAGGCGCACAAGGACAAGCTCAGCGAAGACAGCGTGCGGCGGCTTGAAACCAACCCGCTGCGTATCCTCGATAGCAAGGACGAGGGCGACAAGCTCATTGTGGCCGACGCGCCATTGCTGTCGGATCACCTCAATGAAGCGTCCCGTACTTTCTTTGAAAGCGTGAAAGCGGGCCTTGAAGCTGTTGGTGTTCCTTACGAGCACGATGAGCGCTTGGTGCGCGGCCTTGATTATTACACCCACACAGCGTTTGAGTTCGTGACCACCGAACTGGGTGCCCAGGGTACGGTTCTGGCGGGTGGCCGCTATGACGGCCTGATCGAAAAGCTGGGCGGTCCGGCAGTAGCCGGTGTTGGCTGGGCAGGCGGCATCGAACGCCTTGCCATGCTTTCGGACCTTGCGCTGGAAGACGTGCGCCCTGTGATGATCATGCCGATGGGTGAAGCCGCGACACTGAAGGCTTTTGCGCTAGCCGAAGACATGCGCGAAGCGGGCCTGACGGTTCTGGCTGACCGCAGCGGTAACCTTAAAAAGCGCCTGACACGGGCGTCAAAGGCCAATGCGCGCTTCGCCGTGATCCTGGGCGACAATGAGTTGGAAGCTGGCAATGTGATGGTCAAGGAACTTGATAGCGGCGAGCAATGGGAAGTGCCTTTCGGCGGTCTCGTTGCTTCGATCAAGGCGTAAGGAGTGAAGCCATGATTTCCGACGAACGTCTAGAGCAACTGACTGACCGCTATGACTATCTGGGTCACGCGCTTGGCACGCCCGAGCAGTTCTCAAACGATGAATTCGTGAAACTGAGCCGCGAGTATGCTGACCTTGGCCCGGTGGTTGAGGCTGTGAACGCGCTGAAGGCTGCGCGACAGGAATATGAAGACCTCGAGGAAATGATCGCCTCCGGCGATGACCCCGAGATGAAGGAACTAGCGCAGGAAGAGCTTTATGCGCTCAAGGAAAAGCTGCCGGAAATGGATCGTGCGCTTTCTATCCAACTGCTGCCGAAAGACGCAGCGGACGACAAATCGGCCATTCTAGAAATCCGTGCGGGTACGGGTGGTGACGAAGCCGCCCTTTTCGCAGGTGACCTCTATGAGATGTATGCCAAATACGCGGCCATGCAGGGCTGGAAGATGGAAATGATCTCCGGTTCCCCGTCCGATGTTGGCGGCTTCAAGGAAGTCACGGCAAACGTGTCGGGCAAGGGCGTATTCGCGAAGCTGAAGTTCGAATCCGGTGTGCACCGCGTGCAGCGTGTGCCGGCCACTGAATCCGGCGGGCGTATCCACACGTCTGCAGCAACCGTCGCTGTGATGCCGGAAGCAGAAGAAGTGGATATCGAAATCAAGGCTGAAGACATTCGGATCGACACCATGAGGTCTTCTGGCGCCGGCGGCCAGCACGTAAACACCACCGACAGTGCGGTGCGCATTACCCACCTGCCGACAGGTATTGTCGTGACCTCGAGCGAGAAATCGCAGCACCGCAACCGCGAAAAGGCCATGCAGGTTCTGCGCGCCCGTCTTTATGACCGCGAGCGCGAGCTCCTTGCGGCAGAACGGTCCGAGAACCGGAAAAGCCAGGTTGGCTCGGGCGACCGGTCAGAGCGCATCCGCACCTATAACTTCCCGCAAGGCCGGGTGACCGATCACCGTATCGGCCTGACGCTGCACAAACTGGATCAGATTCTTGCGGGCGAAGGCCTTGAAGAAGTGATTGATGCGCTGATCAGCGAAGATCAGGCTGAGAAGCTGGCGGCCATGGAAGAAGGCTATTGAGCGGAGAGAGCACCGTTCAAGGCCTCTTGCGCTCGGCAACCGCTGACTTGGCCGAGGCGGGCATTGATACCGCCCGGCTGGATGCTGAAATCCTGATGGCCCATGTGCTGGACTGCGCGCGCATGGGGCTCTATGGCAGGCTTTCTGAGGCCCTTTCAGCTGATCAGACAGCGGCATTCAAGGCCCTTGTTGAGAGGCGTCAGACGTTCGAGCCCGTGGCCTACCTGACCGGAGAACAGGAGTTCTGGAGCCTGCCTTTCAAGGTCTCCCTGGATACGCTGATCCCGCGCCCGGACACCGAAACACTTGTGGAAACTGTCCTCCAGCACCGGGACGGGCTGCCGGTTCGCCGAATTCTTGATTTGGGGACAGGATCGGGCTGTATTTTTCTGAGCCTGTTGCATGAATATGTGGACGCCCAGGGCACCGCGGTTGATATCAGCGTCGGGGCGCTGGCGGTTGCGCGCCAGAATGCGGAGGCTTTGGGCCTTGATGGCCGCGCCGCTTTCCTTGAAGGAAGCTGGTTCACGCCCCTTGAGGCAGGTCAGCGCTTTGACGTGATTGTTTCCAACCCACCCTATATTCCCTCGGCGGACATGGCAGGCCTGATGCCTGATGTACGGCTCTATGAGCCCGGTAGTGCGCTTGATGGCGGTGAAGATGGTCTTGGCCCTTACCGATTGATTGCAGCCACGGCGCCAGCCTTTCTAGATGCGGGCGGCCTTTTGGCTGTTGAGGTGGGTATCCGTCAGGCTGATGACGTGATGGCTCTTTTCGATGCCGCGGGCCTGGTGGGAACCGACAAGGCCAAAGACCTGGGCGGGGTTGACCGCGTGGTGTATGGCAAAAAAAGCTGAAAACTCAGCCTTTTTCCCTTGGAATGCCAGATAAGACCCGCTAGGGTGATGGTGTCCTGGATGGAGCGGACAAGGTCTTTGGGAGCCTGCCGCCGCGGACATAATTTCCGAAAAAGGTCGAATTTCGATGTCGGAAGACTGGCAGGCTTGGTCTGCCTTTGATTTAATCTCTTATCACTGTTGGTAATGATTTCGCATGAAACAGAATCAGAACGCGCGGAAACAGCGCGGTAGGTCTGCACCCCGCAAAGGCGGCAAAGGTAGCAATAGCGGTCCCGGCAACCGGAGCAATGAACCCAAGGTTCGTGGCAATCCGAAGCAACTGCTGGAAAAGTACAAGAACCAGGCACGTGAAGCCAAACAGGCGGGTGATCGGGTTCAGGCAGAATATTTCTATCAGTTTGCCGACCATTATCAGCGTGTGCTGAACGAAATGACTGCCCGCAACGGCGGCCAGAACCAGCGTGACCAGAACCAGCGTGACCAAGACCAGTCGGACGATGATCAGCAGGCCAATGATGGCCAACAGCAGGAAGCCGAACAGGCGCCTCGCCGCGGTCGTGGCCGTCGCCGGAACGCTGATGATCAGCGGGCACCAGCAGAGGCCGCAGAGATTTCGGCTGACCCTGCGGCTACCGATCAGCCGGTTGAAGTTCATCCTGAGCTGGATCTTGACGGCACAACATCCGAAGAAAAGCCAAAACGCCGCCGTGCGCCAGCGCGCCGTCGCAGCTCCAAGGCTGACGTGGCGCCAGAAGTGGCCTCTGAGACCGCTGCTGACGCTGGGGACAGTCCGGAAGGCAACGAAGCCGCTTAAGGCTTGTCGCCACTGCAGAATTCGCGAAAGGTCGTACCTCCAAGGGGGTGCGACCTTTTTTCATGTCTCCCACCCTTGCGCGAATTTGCTATAATACCCACATGTGTAAAGCAGGCGGGCTTCCAAGAAGGCGCCTGTGAGTAACCGGAAGTAACCCTGTCGCTTCATAAGAAGGGCAGGACAATCATGGGGTTAATGACACATGAATATCGAAAACTATACTGACCGCACGCGCGGATTCATTCAAAGCGCCCAAGGCTTGGCCCTTCGTGAAGGCCACCAGCGCTTTACACCTGAACATCTTTTGAAAGTATTCCTCGACGACAAGGAAGGCCTTGCCGCGAACCTTATTCGCGCGGCAGGCGGCAAGCCTGAAGTCGCCCAGAAGGGCGTTGAAGAGGCGCTGGCCAAGCTTCCCAAAGTCGAAGGCTCGGGCGCGGGACAGTTGCACCTGGATCCTGCGACCGCTCAGCTGTTCGCCAAAGCAGAAGAGATTGCCGAAAAGGCAGGGGACAAATATGTCACCGCCGAGCGCATGCTGCTGGCTTTCCTGCTGACACCCAAGTGCGAGGCAAGCAGCATTCTGGCGAAGGCTGGCCTGGCACCTGAAAAGCTGAATGAAGCGATCAATAACATCCGTAAAGGCCGGACCGCAGACACCGCGTCTGCGGAAGACGCTTATGACGCCCTCAAGCGGTTCGCACAGGACCTGACCCAGCGTGCCCGTGACGGCAAGCTGGACCCTGTGATTGGCCGTGATGAGGAAATCCGCCGCACGGTGCAGGTTTTGTCGCGCCGGACCAAGAACAACCCGGTGCTAATCGGTGAACCCGGCGTGGGCAAAACCGCCATCGCGGAAGGCCTGGCACTTCGGATCGCCAATGGAGATGTGCCGGACAGCCTGAAGAACAAGACCATCATGGCGCTTGATATGGGTGCCCTGATCGCTGGCGCGAAATATCGCGGCGAGTTTGAAGAACGCCTCAAAGGCGTGCTGCAGGAAGTGTCTGCAGGCGAAGGCGATATTGTGCTGTTCATTGATGAGATGCACACGCTTGTGGGCGCGGGCAAGACCGACGGTGCCATGGATGCATCGAACCTCCTGAAGCCAGCACTTGCGCGCGGGGAGCTGCACTGCATCGGTGCCACCACGCTCAATGAATACAAGAAATATGTGGAAAAGGACGCGGCGCTTGAACGCCGGTTCCAACCCGTATTTGTTGGTGAGCCTACGGTGGAAGACACCATCTCCATCCTGCGTGGCCTGAAGGAGAAGTATGAGCTGCACCACGGGGTCCGTATTACGGACGCCGCGCTTGTGGCCGCCGCAACGCTTTCAAACCGCTATATCACTGATCGGTTCCTGCCAGATAAGGCCATCGACCTGATGGACGAAAGCGCCTCGCGCCTGCGCATGGAAACCGAATCCAAGCCTGAAGAGATCGATGAGCTGGACCGCAAGATCATTCAGCTGAAAATCGAACGGGAAGCGCTGAAGAAGGAAAAGGACGAAGGCTCCAAAACTCGCCTCAAGGACCTTGAGAAAGAACTGGCAGACCTTGAACAGCGCTCTGCCGAATTGACGGCTCGCTGGCAGACGGAGAAAGACCGGATCGCTGGCGACAAGAATCTGAAGGAACAGCTGGATCACGCCCGGATTGAGCTGGAGCAGGCCCAGCGCCGTGGTGATTATGCCAAGGCGGGTGAGCTGCAACACAGCACTATCCCTGGGCTGGAGCAGCGCCTCGAAGAGGCCGCGAATGCTGAAGAAGGCGGATCGCTTCTCAGGGAAGAAGTCACCGACCAGGATATCGCGGCCGTTGTGGCGCGCTGGACCGGTGTACCCGTTGAGAAGATGCTTGAGGGCGAGCGCGACAAGCTCCTTCGCATGGAAGACGAGCTTGGCCACCGTGTAATCGGCCAGCGGGAAGCGCTTGAGGCCGTGTCGGCATCCGTTCGCCGCGCACGTGCTGGCCTGCAGGACCCGAACCGGCCGCTCGGCAGTTTCCTGTTCCTTGGGCCAACCGGTGTGGGCAAGACAGAGCTGACGAAGGCGCTGGCCTCGTTCCTCTTTAATGACGATACTGCCATGGTGCGTATCGATATGTCCGAGTTCATGGAGAAGCATTCCGTGGCCCGGCTGATTGGTGCGCCTCCAGGCTATGTCGGCTATGAAGAGGGCGGCGTGCTCACGGAAGCTGTGCGCCGCCGGCCATATCAGGTGATCCTTTTCGACGAAATTGAGAAGGCGCACCCGGATGTCTTCAACGTGTTGTTGCAGGTGCTTGATGATGGCCGCCTGACTGACGGGCAGGGGCGTACGGTGGATTTCACCAACACGCTCATTATCCTGACGTCCAACCTGGGCTCGCACCTGATCGCCGAACTGAAGGACGGCGAACCGGTGGAAAGCGTCCGCAACGAGGTGATGGATGTGGTTAAGGGTTCCTTCCGGCCAGAATTCATCAACCGGCTGGATGAGATCATCCTCTTCCACCGTCTGGAACGCAGCCATATGGCTGCCATCGTGGATATCCAGGTTCGGCGGCTGCAGAAGCTTCTGGATGACCGCAAGATCGTGATTGACCTTTCGGACGATGCTCGCGACTGGCTGGGCAACATGGGCTACGACCCGGTTTATGGGGCGCGGCCGCTCAAAAGGACTGTGCAGAAATATCTGCAGGACCCACTTGTGGATGAAATCCTGAAGGGTGACATCAAGCCGGGTGATCATGTGTCCGTGTCCGCGGGCGATGGTGCGCTGCTCCTCAATCGGGAAGAACGCGCGGCTGACGCGGCCTAAAGAGGCCAGACATCAAACGAAGAAAAGCCGGGGCAAGACCCCGGCTTTTTTGCTTTTCAGGAATGCCAGCCCTACATGCCGAAGCGGTACGTGAAGCGGACGCCAATCTGGCGAGGCGTTAGCACCGTAGTCTGGAAGGACCGGACTGTTGCGCCCTGCTGGATTTGGTTCAACCGGCTGTTGCTCTGAACGCCTGTTTCGGCAAACTCGTTGAAGAGGTTGTCGATATAGGCCGTGACCATCCAGTCTTCGGTGTCATACACAACAGACGCGTTGGCGATGCCAAAGTCATCCAGTGTCAGGCCACCACCGCGGGTGCCGGTACGTGACAGGACATGGCCCTGATAAGCGTAACCGAGGTTGTAGCGGAGCGTGGCACCGTTATCGAGCGGCTGGTCATAGTTGGCGAACAGCGAGAACTGCGTGGTTGGTGACCCTGGCAGGCGGTCGCCTTCCCGGCCGTCGATGAAGACGGTCGCGAAGCCCGGATTCGGGTTGGTTGACGTTGGTGCCGGAACCGTCCGGATCAGGGACGGCACGTCAGCCGTCAGCTCAGACTTGGTGTAGCTGAAGGCACCGCGCAAGCTGAACCGGTCGGTCACGCGCCAGTTGCCGCTCAGCTCGATACCCTTCGATTCCGCGCCAGAGGCGTTGATCGTGATCGGGATGCTTGCATTCACCGTTGCCGAACCAAGTTGAGGATCAGACCATTTCACATAGAAGAGGGCTGCGTTCAGCGTCAGGTCTCCGTCGAGCCAGGTGGTTTTGGCACCCAGTTCATAGTTGGTAGTCTTGTCCGGCGTGTAGAAGCGTTCGTCGAACTCGGCGGTGTTGCCGTTGGCGTCATACACCTGACCCTGAGCAAGGGCACAAGCCCCCTGGTTCTTATCCGGGTCAAACGCGTCACATTGGCCGATACCGTTGGAGTTACCGATGCGGTAGCCCTGGCTCACGGTCGCGTATACGAGAACGTCGTCGTTCACTTCATAGGATGAGTTGATCTTGAAGAGCCAACCACTGTCTTCCTGGCCAGCATCTGCGTCTGGTGCGCGGTCACCCAGGCTGTCGAAGGCCGGGATGGTGAAGTCAGGATCAAACAGCGGGAAGTCAACCGTGGAGGATGTTTCCAGCTTGTACTCATAATAGCGCGCGCCAACGGTTACCTGCCAGCGGTCAGTGATGTCATATCCGAATTCACCAAAGAGCGCTTTCTCCGTCAGGTCGATCACGCTGGTGGAATAATATTCCAGGTCATCCGGGCGGTCGAAACCAGCGAATGCCGCGTAGCCAGGCGTGAATTCCGCCGACGTGCCGGTGGAATTGAACTTGTTATAGTAGCCGCCGATAATCCAGTTATAGTCATGCTCGCCCTTGGATACGAGACGGACTTCCTGGTTGAAGAAGCTGTTTTCCTCATCTTCACGGGTGAAGGCTGTGAAGGTCGGGAAAGTCTCGTAGCTATATTCAAGGCTGATCAGAAGGTCGGTCTGGTCCCGCTGGCCGTTTTCCTTGTAGCCACCGATGCCCGATGCCGACGTCAGCTCCGCGAAGCCGAGGTCTGCGGTGATCTCAAGCGCAAGAAGCTCATTCTCCGTCTCGTTCGGCTCAAGCACGCGGCTTGGGCTTTCATACTTGTCGGTGCTGAGCGGGCCACGCCAACCACTGGTCTGGCGGCCTTCGTTGTCGCTGTTCTGGAAATAGTAGGTCAGCGTCGCATCAAGGCTGTCAGTTGGCTGCCAGCGGGCTGCGATGCGGCCTGAAAGCGCCTCCTGGCCATTCGCATCCTTATACAGGGTGTAGTTGGATGCATCACCGTCCGGGTCAGAGACGCCGATCTCGTTGACCACGTAGCCATAGTCTATGAAGCCCTTGTAATCGAGATAATCAAGCGAGCCGCGGATCGCGAAATTGTCTGTCACCGGAATGTTGATGGTGAAGCCGCTATCGGTGCTGACACCATCACTATGTTTGGTCATGTAGGCGTCGCCGCGAACCTCAAAGGTGGTTGCATCAAACTTCGGCTTGTTCGGGATATAGCGGATGGCGCCGCCCAGCGTCCCTGCGCCATACAGTGTGCCCTGTGGCCCCAGAAGTGTTTCAACGCGCTCGAGGTCGTTGAGCTTGAGGTCGATATAGATCGGGATCTCACCCAGGTAGGTAGACACTGTGCCGCCATTTGAGCTTGCCGAGCCCTGGCCAAGCGAGTCAGCGTTCAGGCCACGCACAATCAGGCGGTTACCGTTCCTGCCGCCGCGATCCACCACGTTGATGCCGGGTACATAGGCCAGGACATCGGCGATGTCTTCAAAGCCCTGTTCTTCGATCTGGGCGCCGCCGACAGCCGCGATATTGATCGGCACATCCTGTACCGAGCCAGCCCGGCGGGTCGCCGTTACGATGATCTCATCAATAGCAAAGGCATCCGTTGTGTCCTGGCTGTCCTGCGCCTGTACGACATTGGAACCAGTGACAGCGAGCGCCAGCGCCGTGGCTGCACCGCTCAGGAGCGCTGCGTGGCGATGCTTCATTTTTGGGTATGTTTCATGACCCTTGATCATGAGTTTCCTCCTTGTGGATTGGTCTTTTAACCGAATTGCAGCCCCTCTACTGCAGACACTTTTACTTAAAGGGCGGCCTTCGTTGGCGCCTTTTGGTTGTCAGTTATGAGACAATAGTGTGCGTCGGAACCGCAAAGGATGGCCTCCGCTTTTTATAGACCAGAAGATTATTCTTTCGTCCATGTTACCAAAAAGACACGCAAAATTGCGTCTTACCCCTTGTGGATGATACAAACTTTCACAAAGAATGACCTGCAGAATTGCGGAGACAGGGCAGCACAAGATGCAGTTCGGGCTTGCTTGCCTGCAGAATCTGCGGTGGCTAGGCCGAAGTTATATCGACGCTGAGACTAAAGTTTGGGCTGACGTATCCGGGCCTGCCGGAGCGTGCGAAAAATCGGTTGCGCCATGGTTCGGCTGTTGCCTACAAGAAAACAGAGGGTGGTGGTCCTGGGGCCTGCCGCTTGGATGCAGAGGCATGCCAGGGGACAAAGATTTTGAATGAAGCGCTGAAAAAAGTCGTCGCCAAACAGTATCAGGAGGCGCACAGCCTGAGCATGGAAATGATCCGGCGGGATGTGAAGGATCCGCGTCCCTATCATGCGCTTGGGCTGCTGGCGCTCGACCACCGGAACTTCGCCAAGGCTGTGGAGCTGACCGAGCGGGCAGCTGCTCTGGCGCCCGGTGAGGCCATATACCATGCTGGCTATGCCCAGGTGCTTTCGGTTGTCGGCAGGCAGAATGAGGCGCGGGAAGCAGCTGAAAAAGCGGCGGCCCTGCCAGTTGCTGATCCGATGACCGCCGATATCATCGCAGTAGTATTCAGCAGGGCCGGCTTTCATGAACGCGCGGTGCCCTTTTTCAAGCAGGCGATCGAGCTCAATCCGCAGCCAGCTAATTTCCATTATAATCTGGCGTCGTCGCTTCAGTTTGCCGGCCGGTTCGAAGAGGCCGAGCAGGCGTATCAAGAGACGTTGGCGCGCGATCCACACTTCTTCAAGGCTCATTCCGGCCTGGTGGCGCTGAAGAAGCAGACCGCAGATGACAACCGCCTCAATATACTGCTGCCGATGTTTGATAATCTTGCAGGCGATGCTGACGCAGCACTGCACCTGGGCCACGCGATTGCCAAGACGTATGAAGACCTTGGCGACTATGATGAAAGCCTCAAGTGGTTGAAGCGCGCCAAAGCGCAAAACCGGGAACGCTACCCGATCGATGAGACTGAGCAGACGGACATGTTCAGGGCAGCAATGGAAACAGCAGACTATGCTGCGGGCGATGGAGCTGAAGGGGCCCCTATATTCGTGGTGGGCCTGCCACGCACAGGAACCACGCTCGTTGACCGCATTCTATCCACGCACCCGGATGTGGTGTCAGCGGGGGAACTGAATGTATTCGCTGGACTGGTGAAGGCAGCAGCGCGCAGTAGCAGCAATATGGTGCTGGACGCGGAAACTCTGAGGAAGGTGCGCGGCGTGGACCTGACGGAGATCGGCAAGCATTATATGGCGGCCACGAAGGTACTGGCGCGCGGGGCAGACCGGTTTGTCGACAAGATGCCGCTCAATTTCTTCTATGCCGCCTTGATCCTGAAGGCGTTGCCGAATGCGCGCATTGTGGCCCTGAGGCGCGGCGCCATGGATAGCTGTCTCAGCAACTATCGGCAGCTGTTTTCGACCCAATTCTCCTATTATAATTATACCTACGACCTTGAAAGTACGGCGCAATTTTACTGCGCCTTTGACGGCCTGATGGCGG